>CAXBHV010000617.1:0-5004 GCA_963974855.1 uncultured Rhodopirellula sp.
TACCAATGAATGACACACACCCACACACGGATTCGGCTCGTCGTTTGCAACATGCCGCACGAGGACTCGCTGTAACAACAGGCTTAGTCTGTATCCTGATGTCGCTGGGGGTTTTTGCGGGGGGATACGACATTCTCAACGATCGGCCGGCACCTGCCAGACTCGGACGCGCTTCCGTACTGATGTTGCCAGTTTTTGGTTGGGTCGTGAAACGTACTGTACTGCACACGCCAAAAAAGCAGTACCTTTTCGTTACCGTCGAACACGGCTTGTATGCTATCCTGAGCGGGTTTATCTGGTGGGGCACGGTAAAGATGCGTCGCTTTCAGGACTATCGGCTCTCACTTTTCACGGCGAAACTAGCAATGTTTCCCTGGGTATTCACTGGTTTTCCATTCGGTCTCGTATTCGGGTATCTCGCGTTTCGGACTCTTCGTCGTCCAGAAATCAAGGCACAGTTTGCCGCGATTCACGAATCAACAACTCCATTCCCCTGAGACTACTCAATGCTACGTCAAACAGGTTAAGTGCAGATGCTGTGCTCGCGACTCGACCACCGCGACGTCGATAGGCCGATCTTTCATGTCAATCGATGGAGTGTGGTTTCGATGATCGGGTCCACCGCCGATTGGATTAGCTGCTGCAATTCTGGATCCATGAATCGGTACTCGTCCGGAATATCCAAGACATGGATCGCAATTCGCTGCGTTTCGTCTGAAAAATCCGCCCGCAGTCGAGTGCGATGCTTATTTTCCATCACGAACACAATATTCGCCCAGTTGAGATCGTCCGCTCGAATGGACTGAACTGCGGCATGAGCGGTTCCGCGTGAACGCACCGATATGCGAGCATCGTCGCGATAGATCGCCTCGGCAGTCGGACTCCGCCATTGGTTCTTGCTGCAAACAAACAGCACTTTCAATCGAGTCATCCGCCGATATTCCTTGATTCGGATAGTATGCCGCAGAGGATTCCGGCGATGTTCCAAGCGTCGTCGTCACCGCGGTGATGCGTCCCTTCCATCTCGACGCCAAGTATTTCGCAAGCTCGATCGAGCCCGACTTCGTGTCCCAGACCGAGCGACACCGCGAACAAGGTCTTCACATTCAGGTGTGTCAGCCCGAACGGATACCCGACACCAGCAGACAAACAAACTCGTTCAAACTGGCGTCGATCGTAGTCACCCCAACTGGCCCACAAACGTTCCTGCGATAAAAACTCTTTCTTCATTCGCTTCGTTGCACCTGCAAGCGTTCCGGCCTCGGAGAACATCTCCGGAGTAAGTGTTGTCAACTGCGTACAAAAGTCACTGATCGAGGATCTTTCAGGACGAACAAGAATACTGTGCTTGCTAGATCGCTGTAGGTCTTTGACATCCACCACGCACAGCCCGATCTCGATGATCTCGCTCTCTTCACCCTCAGGCGGCGCGCCGTCCCAGCACGTCGATTCGACATCGACGACCAAAATCTGATCCAATTTGCGAGCCATGAAGGCGTCCTTATCTCTGAAGAATCCACAATGACAACGGTTCTGAAAACCTAATCAAGAAAGACAATCCATTCCCCGAACAGGTTCAGTTTGAACAGATGAATGATCAAGTCTGAATACGAGCAACCCTATTTTTCCAGCATTTCAACCATCGCCTTGCCCATCGCTTCGCCGACGTTCATGTAGGTCTCGGCATTGCCGCCGTAGTGGCCGTTAGAGCTGCCACCCATACTGAGTGGGTTCGTGTAAATGCAGGCGACGTTTTCCTTGAACTCAGGGTACTTGCCGCTAGCGACGGCTAGCTGGGCATTGAGAATGAGTCCCTCGTTGCCCGCGGCGCCCATCTCGGTCTGGCCCAGCGTGGCACAGACGAACTTTGCGTTGGGCGCCTCAAAATCCTTCCGCAGTTGCTTGATCAGATGAACAAGATTCTGCTCGTATCGGCGGGCATGTGCCGCATTGTAGCGATCCTTGTCGCCCTGCCAGAAGAAGAAGCCCGCGACCTCGTACGTCTTCGCACCCGGATAGACCTTGTCGAGTTCGGCTAGCACCTTCTTTGCATTGGCGATGTCGCCGTCGTACTGCATGCCGGCGTACCAGCTGATCGGTTTTGGCTCGGTGCCCTTTTCCCACTTGTCCGGCGAGTCCTTGTAGCCGGCATAGACAAAGGTCTTGGATTCTCCCGTTTTCTTGTCTTTCTCTTCGACCTCGTAACGCTCACTGCCAGGCGGTAGCAGGTCCCAGCCTAGGCTGCGATTGCCGATGCAACTTTTGAGGATCAACATGGGCGCGTCGATGGCGTGTCCCACGTAATGTCCGATGCCGAGCTCCGGACCGATTTTACCGCCCGAGATGGTCATCCATTCATTGTTGAACTGCCGCATCGCTCCGGTGCCGCTGCCCATGACACGCACGTATCGCACATCCTTGCGCTCGGTCCATTTGCCTTCTTCGTCGACCAGGTAAGGATACTTGTTTTTCTGCTGCACCGCGTAGGTCAGCGAACCTTCCTTGTCCCCCGTGATCTTGCCCGCCCCAACCATGTTGGACTGCCCCAACAGAATGTAAACCTGCACAGGCTTGGACATGTCGGCCGGCTTGCCGTCGGGATCGGGTAGTTGAGCAGCGACTCCGGTAGCAAACCCCGGCAAGGCAGTGACTATCAGCGCAATGGCAGCGATAGGCAAGAACGATCGATTCGGACGGCGGGAGATCATGGTAAGTCTCGTGTGGGTTCGTGATGAACTTGGACGGCAAGGCGTCGAGGGACGGTCAGGCTGAACGCCCGTCAAGGCGGGGAGCAATGAGTGTACAACAAGACGCCGATGAACTCGCGACAAAATGGCACGTTATCCTGACAAGGACCGTCGTGCACCAAGTACGCAACGTCGCGGTGATAGCTGCGAGTGACGTCATCGCGATGGCAGTCCCTCCTATTTGCGGCCTGCCCCCGCTCTATCTCCGCTTAGTCATGGTGCTGAACAAACGTTGCGTCAAGTTCGCAGGTGGCACCACCAATCTAAATGCTGTCACGATCTGATTCTCTTTGGTGAGAACTCAACCCGCCGAGCCGTTCAAGCTATCCTCGTTCCTGTTGCCGCGACGGCCAGTCCACGTTACTCAGCCCCGTATTAGCAAACCCAAGGACGTCGTGGCCACGGCTCCCATAGCTGATTCACCCACGAACGGCTGATTGTTTCTACGGATATACGTATTCGATTGGAAATCGCGAAACTCACGCGATATGATAAACCGAGTAGGCTCCTATTTTTGCGCGATATTGGAAAGCGAGTCGAGATTTATAAGCCGAGTCATGATCCATAAGCCGGCGCCAACCGATGCATTTTTTAAAGCGTCGGCCTATGAACTGCGTTTTCATGCACTTGTTGTGTCTTCGCGCCAACTCAGGTTCGGCTTGCATCATGGCTAATGTCTTCAGGAACTCTCTCTGGCGCAATCGCGCACGTGCCATGTTTCTGACCTCATAACGTCATTCACTCAAATGAGGAGAACGTTATGTTACATCGAAAACAAGCTGTGGCCCGTCCACCTCGGCGACGCTGCAATCGCCAGGGTATTCGATGCACGCGTCGAATGCTCGTTGAGACGCTCGAGAAGCGAATCGTGTTGAGCCTGACTCCGATTGGCGATCCATTTGTGCATGCGGATCCGCTTTTCGGCGTCGATCAGTCACATGTCCGGGTCGCTGCATCACCGCAGGCAACACAGGATTCGTTTGTCACCGTGTTTGAAGCGGACGCCCGTGACGGAGACGGTTTGGGAGTCTATGCGCAGATTCACTCGGCTGGGAATGTCGACACGATTCAGGTGAATACGACCACGGCGGGCAATCAATCACATCCCGATGTTGCCATCTTTGGTGACGGTGCGTTCGTTGTGACATGGCAAGGCCCCGCGATGAACGCCGGTGATGGGATGGACGTCTTTTTTCGGCGATTCGACGCTACCGGAAACGAATTGACCGCCGAGACAAGAGTCAACACGACCACCGCTGGCGATCAGGTCAATCCAGTGGTCGATAGCGACGCGAGTCGGAATCGTCAATTTGTGGTTGCCTGGAACGGCCCTGGGACGGACGGACAAGACGTCTTTGCACAGTTTTATGACACGGACAGTTCGGGCGTCGTGCTTGCCGGAACCGAGTTGCAAGTGAATACCACCGCTAATGGCGACCAGGTAAATCCCGACATTGCAATGGATGAAACTCTCAGTCCTAGTACGATCGTGGTCTGGGAAGGAGACGATGCAAATGGAAGGGGAATTCTTAGCCAACGATTCGACTCGCAGAACGTGCCTCAGGACGGCGAAGTCGTTGTCAATCCGTTTGCGGTACTTGGAGACCAACGGGATCCTCGAATCGCGATCGATGGCGTGATCGCGATTTCCTTTATCGGACCCTATGACGGGCTCACGCAAACGGATGCCTTATACGGCGCAGTCGGAGGAAGCATCGACGGACGAGCAACATTCAATGATTTCTTGATCAGCAAGGGCGGATTAAATCCCATCGGTGGCCATGACGTCGTCGTTGTCGATCAGCTCGACAATCTGCAATTTGCATTCGGTTGGACCAATGGCAATCAGATCACCCTGACTCAATATGAGGGACTGAGCTTTTCAACCGGCGCTGCTGTGCCGACGTTCGCGGCTCGCCAGATTGTTCCAATTGAAGTCGATTTGGTTGCTGGATTAAGCGAATCGATGATCACCGGTGCCGACTTGTCTCTGGCGGCAACGCTCGGATCATCGGGCACCTTTTTCAGCGACGGTTTGCTGTTAGTAACGAACCCGATTGCCACGACCGCCGCCAACGATCCGGCGCGACAATCGGTGCTCTGGGATTTTGACGTAAGTCCGGAACGCCTGATCCTGAATGTCGACACGGGATTCCCTACACGGGTCAAAGTCTTTGACGACATCAATGGCGACGGTGTTCAGGACACCGGAGAGGAACCGGTCGAAGGTTTCACGTTCTTTATCGATAGCAACGGC
>CAXBHV010000618.1:0-5002 GCA_963974855.1 uncultured Rhodopirellula sp.
CCTGAAGGAGGCGGGCTATGCGACCGCACTTTCCGGGAAGTGGCATCTAGGGAACGGCCCCGATAGCCATCCACACAAACGCGGTTTCGATGATTATTACGGCCTGCTAGCGGGCTGCAGCAATCACTTCGACCCCGCGATACCAGACCCTGACTACAAAGGGGGTGTGACACGTCCTTTCGGCCAGAACGATCAACTTATAAAGACGTTTCCCGCCGATTTCTACTCGACGGATGCCTTCACTTCCCACGCCATTGAAACTATCTCACGCAACGTCACGGAACATCCCGACAAACCATTCTTTCAACACATCACCTACACTGCGCCTCACTACCCGCTACACGCCAAGCCTGAGGATGTTGCTAAGTATAAAGGCAAATACATGATGGGCTGGGACAAACTGCGTGAGCAACGTTATCAACGCCAAATCGCGATGGGGCTTCTCGATCCGCAGCGATACAAACTCTCCGGCGAAGACTCGCGTTCCTATTCATGGGACAGCGCTAATCATGAGTTCGAAGACCAGCGGATGGCCGTTTACGCAGCAATGGTGGATAGCATTGACCAAAACATCGGTCGCTTGATGCACACCCTGAGCGAGCTGAAAGTCGATGACAACACGCTGATCTGCTTTCTCTCGGACAATGGCGGCTGCGCCGAGGAACCCGGCGGTCGCGACCCTAACGAACGCCACGCAGGCCCTGCCGACGACTACGTTGCCGTTGGCCCCGCATGGGGATGGGCTCAGAACGCTCCTTTCCGGCGCTACAAAAGCTGGACGAACGAAGGCGGTGCCAATACCCCGATGATCGCTTGGTGGCCCGGCCATATCCAAGCCAACGCGATCACCGAGCAACCTGGACACATTATCGACTTCGTGGCGACCTTTATCGAACTCGCCGAAACCAAATACCCAGAAACCTACCAAGGCAAAAAGATTCTGCCGCTCGAAGGAACGTCGCTGCTTCCCATTTTCAAGGGAGAGCAACGCGAGGAGCATGATTTTTATGCGTGGGAATGGAGCGGCAATCGCGCCTACCGCGAAGGAAACAGCAAGGCCGTTTGGGATTCGCTGATCGGAAAATGGGAATTGTATGATCTTTCCGTCGACCGCACCGAAACCAACGACCTTGCCGCTACGCAACCCGAAACGACTGAGCGGCTAGCCCAAGCCTGGCAGAAGTGGGCTGACATGACAGGCGTCAAAGTCAAAGGATCGAAGAACAAGAAGACGAGGAAGGCCAAGGAATAATTGATTCAGAATCATTTGTTTTTTGAGTTGCACGTTTGACTCAACCGTGCCTGTCCGAATGAAACAGTTGGCGACAACTGTTCTACAATATTTTTAGGTCCGCTCATGAAATTTATTATGCAACAAATCATCGTGCGCGTTCCTGCTCGACACGTCACTGCACGCTAGCGCTGAAAAACCGAACATCGTGTTAATCATGGCTGATGATGTTGGGCTAGGCGATGTCAGCTTCCACGCACTGAACGTTCAGCACAAGGAACCATTCGTTAAGACACCGGCGATCGATGCGTTGGCAGCTCAAGGCCTCTGGTTTACCGACGGTCAGGCTCAAGATTCCAACAACCTGATGCCGCTGCTCACCGCAAATGGAGAATTTCGTCAGCGGAAGTATTTCATCAATCAGGCGGGGTCCAAGCAAGAGTTGATGTTGAGGAAGATGCCGTGGAAGTTGATCATTCAAAGCAATTTCAAGCGGACCACGTTTGAGCCGAAATCGCTTTACAACCTGAAAGACGACCCTCACGAAAACAATGACCTGTTGATAAATCCCGAATTCAAGGAAGTCGCGGACCGTATGTTCAAAGACTACATGGATATCTTGGAGTCTGGTCGACCGACATAAACGGGTAGCTTTGTAGCGGTGCAGCGCAAGCGGTTTGTTGATTTAGTGAGCCGCTTGCGCGTGAGCGGCCGGGTTCCACGCATTACCCGGTGCCTTACGGCCCTCGGCTCACTTATGTGACTTGCATTTCGTCTAATTGAATAGCGCGTTAGTCGCTAGCCTCATTTTGCCAACCTTTTACCAAGCGACGGCCCGACACTCGTACAAAGTCACCTGTTCTTGTTCGTCCTGTATAATGACGTTTGCAAGTGGCATGGTCTGGCGGCACGCGATCCGAAGCACGCTAGACGGAAGTGTTCAGACAGGACGGACTATTTTGGCGGGAACGCGATGCAATTATTGAGACTTACCGATCACATTTTGTGTTCCGTTAGACGTTATTCCACAAATGCGTTGGTGTCGTTCATTGTTTCTGTCGTTTCAGCAAACACCATGCTTTATGCGGATGAGCTCACCGATGGCGAGAAGCTCTTTGCACTTAAAGTACAACCGGTGCTTGCTGCGAAATGTGCGTCTTGCCATGGTGACGATCCAGAAGACTTAGGCGGCGACTTTGATATTCGCACGCGTGAGTCGATGCTAAAAGGGGGCGAGTCATTTGCAGAGGACGTCGTTGTTTCAGGGGAGGGGGAAGCTAGTCTTTTGTATCGCGTCGTCGCGCACTCGGAAGAAGGTTTCGAGATGCCACCCAAATTGGCTGACAGGCTGAGCGAACAACAGACTTGGTGGATACGCGACTGGATCAACGCCGGTGCCCCGTGGCCCAGTGACGAACAAATTGCACAGATTCAAAAACAGCACGCGGACGGCGAGCAGGTGCTGACATCCAAGGCGCTTTCGGAAGACTGGCAGAATCGTCGCTATGAATCGCAAAAGCTTTGGGCCTATCGACCGTTGCAGGCCAAAGAAGTACCCAAAGACGAACATCCCGTTAACTGGTTCATCAATCGCAAACTGGCCGCGGCCGAGTTATCACCAGCTCAAAACGCTCCGGCGACAGCAATGGCGCGTCGGATGAGTTTTGGTCTCACTGGACTGCCACCCAAACCACAGGCGATCCGCGAATTTGTCGCTGCCTATGAAAGGGATCCGCGGAAGGCCGTTGGAGATTTTGGCAGGCAACTTATGGGGTCGCCGCATTATGGCGAGCGTTTCGGACAGCATTGGCTAGACGTGACTCGGTATGCGGACTCGTCGGGATACGCAAACGATTACGCACGTCCCAATGCCTGGCGGTATCGTGACTACGTCGTTCGATCATTCAATACAGACAAACCGTTTGATCTTTTTGTAAAGGAACAGATTGCTGGCGACGAGATTGATTCGAAGAATTCGGAATCACTGATTGCCACCGGTTTTCTGCGAATGGGGCCGTGGGAACTGACAGGCATGTCTGTCTTTAAGGAGATGAGACAGTTCTGGCTCGACGACGTGACGGACTCGGTAGGCCAGACTTTCCTTGCCCATGCGATGCAGTGTGCGAAGTGTCATGATCATAAATTCGATCCTGTACCGACACGCGACTATTACGGAATGATGGCCGTGTTTTCGACCACGCAGTTCGCCGAGCGCCACGCTCCGTTCCTGCAGTCCGAGTCCCAGGCCAACTTTGACGCTGCGAATGAATGGGTGCAGCAAAAGCTGGCGTACTACAATGCGGATATGAAGGAGCTTGACACGAAAATGGCCAAGCTTCAGAAGGCAGAGCAAGGGGCGGCCAAGGTCGGCGACAACGGCCTCGATCCAGGAGACGAAGCGTCGCAATCCCGCATTCGCAAAAACATCAGCCGTCATGAAATCGAGAAGGATCGAACATTACCATTCGCGCACTCGGTTTATACGGGAAAGACGATTGCGATCAAGAATGCCAAAAGTCGCTGGACCATTCCCAAAGACCGCTGGGGAAAAGGCTATTTCGATCCCGATGTGATCTATACCGGTGGCAGTGTGTACTCGCCGGGGGAAGCGGTTGTTCCCGGTGCACTCAGCGCTGCCGAAGTGCTGGGTGAGATGGACGTCAAAGCGTTCCCAACAGGTGAGGGCAAACGCCGACTCGCCCTCGCCAATTGGATCGCCGATCCGAAGAATCCGCTGACCGCCCGCGTCATCGTCAACCGTGTTTGGTCGTGGCACTTTGGAAAAGGGATTGCCGGTAACCCGAACAACTTTGGTGGAACGGGCGGAGTGCCCTCTCACCCCGAACTGCTTGATTTCCTCGCAAACTGGTTCATGGAAAACGGTTGGTCCATTAAGAAGCTCAATCAACTGATCATCACCTCGGACGCCTATCGCCGAAGTTCGCAACATCCGGAACCGGAAGAATTGGCAACGCTTGATCCTCGTAATAAGCTTTACGCATCGTTTCAGCCGCGGCGGTTGGATGCCGAAGAACTGCGTGACGCGATGCTGCTTGTCAGCGGTGAGTTGAATAATGCGGTAGGCGGAATTCCGGCACGTCCTGATATCAATCCAGATGTTGCTGTCCAGCCGCTTCAGATCATGGGGAACACGGCGTCTGCTTACGAACCTTACCCCATGCCCGATCAACGCAATCGCAGAAGTCTGTATGCGGAAAGACTTCGCGGCTTGCGTGATCCGTTTTTGGAAACGTTCAACCAACCGGGGCTGGATGACTCTTGCGAACGTAGGGAAACGTCAACGATTGCCCCCCAGGCTCTGACGATGCTGAATGCGGAAGAAGTACACGATCGCTCGCTCGCGCTCGCAGCGAGGTTAGTGCGGGAAGGCGGAAGCGACAAAGACATTCTTCGAAGCGCCTTCACGCTAACCTTCGGTCGACCTGCGACCGACATTGAGATCGCGTCCTGTCTAGACGAATGGAAAATTGCCACCGCAGAAGAGGCAAAACTTCATCCGAAGCCACGGCAAATCCAGACGGTCATCGAACGAACGGTGATGGCTGAGAAGACCGGAGAACCTTACACCTTTATTGAGCACTTGCCTGCGTATGAGTCGTATGTTCCCGATTTGCAACGTAGCGATGTCGACGCACGAACACGAGGTTTGTCTCACATCTGCTTGGTGCTGTTTAACTCGAATGAATTTTCCTATTTGGACTAGTCATGAAGCAACGAAATCTGTTCGCCATGCCGTCACGACGCGAGGCA
>CAXBHV010000619.1:0-4994 GCA_963974855.1 uncultured Rhodopirellula sp.
GAGCCACGATGCCGCCCAACGGCAGCGGCGTGGTCGATTCGGTTTCCCACCGCTCGCCCAAATCTTCGACGCGGCCGAGCCCTTGGTCTTGCCAGGTGAAGCGGCCCTCGTGGATACAGACACCAAAGTCGGCTTCACCACGCTGCAACATCGGCATGATTTCGGAAAAGACAACCTGTTTGATGTTTGTCGCCTTGGGATGAAAGATTTTCAGCAGTAGCGTCGCCGTCGTATGCTTCCCTGGGCACAGCGTCGTTTTGTCTTCGTCCTCGGGGGTGCCTGCATCATCGGGCGATGCGGATAGCAGCAGCGGGCCAACGCCAAACCCCATCGCCGAACCGCTAGGCAGCACCACGGTTTCTTCGCTAAGTAGCAAGGCAGCGTGAAAGCTGGTCTTGGCGACGTCAAACTCGTTGCGAAACAGCCCATCGTTCAGCTGTTGGATATCCAACAGTCGAACATGAAAATCGAGGCCACGCCAATCGACCAACCGGTTCATCAGGGCATGAAACGCAAACGTGTCGTTGGGGCAAGTTGAAATGCCAAGTTCAATCGGTCGATTCACGTGGGGGTCTCTCTGAATAGCGTTTTTCACAAGCGATGCTTGTCGGATCCTATAGCATAACGAGCTCGCGAAGTAGTGTCGCTGATCGCTCCGTGATCTTGCGTTTTGATTTTCGCCTTCGTTTTGCGTTCTCGTTTTGATCGCGGAGTGATCAACGACTATCGAATAGCCGAATCACGAGTTCTGCGGCGGCTCACAGAGCCTTGTCGATTTGCCATTGCGAATGATCACGGTCGCCCACCTCGTTTGATATCCCGCGAACCACCTCTAACGGCACGCCGTGCATCTGGCATGCCATCGCCACACCAAAGGCTTCCATGTCTTCGGCAACCGCATCGGGAAACCGATCGGCCCGAGCATCCGCTTCGCTCACCGACTGCGAAGCCGCGCACACACTCAGCAACCGTCCCTCGGCTACACTGGACATGTCGCTCCATCCGCTCAGTTCGATTTCATCCCCGATGTCGGCAAAGTGAGCCCAACCAATATCCGACGCCGAGTGAAACGTTTCACCGGCGCCGACTCCGATTCCGTCACACGTGACTCTCCTGAACCGATACGCCGCCCCGACATCCGCGCGGCCAGAGAACGCTCCCGCAATTCCGACCAATATGATTCGTTCAGGACGGTACTTCGCAATCAGCAGCGAAGTCCTGGCGGCGGCAGCGATTTGGCCAAAACCACACAATTGAGTCGCCCAACGATTTTCGATCGCAGATGCATCCCATTGCGGCACGATTTTGTCGCGTTCGATCGCAGTGGGGATCAGCAATAAATTAGAAGCCACGCTGTAATCCGGGAGTGATGTCGATATCGAAAGAAGCGAAATCGCCGCGTCGAATTTTTTCCAGTGCAATCGCACCCATCACCGCATTGTCGGTACACAAATCGGGCGGGGCGATCGTCAATGCGAAGTGTGCTTTCTTGGCTGCGTTGTCGAATTGTTGACGCAAATAGCCATTCGCCGCGACACCGCCGCCAATAATTAACTGCTTACATCTGTACTGTTTAAGTGCCCGGCAACTCTTGCGGACCAACACGTCGACAACTGCGGTTTCAAACGACGCACAAACATCCGCTTTGACCTGATCATCGATTTCCAGTTTTGCAAAATCCTGTTGCCCAGGACCGGTGATCGCATACCGCACCGCCGTTTTCAGCCCACTAAAGCTAAAATTGAAATGCTTTTCATGGATCATCGAGCGTGGAAAGGCATACGCATCTCGCTTTCCTGCAGCCGCCAATTTTGAAACCTCGGGTCCCCCGGGGAACCCTAAACTCAACATCGCCCCCACTTTGTCAAACGCTTCGCCTGCGGCATCATCGATCGTACCGCCAAGGTATTCGAGATCCAGCGGACTGGTGCAGTAATACAAACTGGTGTGCCCACCGCTGACGATCAAACCGACGCACGGATAGACCGACGACTCACTCGACAACTGGCATGCGTACAAGTGAGCGTGCAGGTGATTCAGCGAGACAAGCGGTTTCTGCCAGGCGATCGCCAGGGTCTTAGCCGCGACAACACCGACCAACAGCGAACCGGCCAATCCAGGCCGATCGGCGACCGCAATCGCGGTCAAATCGTCGGGGGAGACGTTGGCTTGCCGGATCGCGGTGTCGATCACCGGCAAAATTCGCTCCAGATGAGCACGAGCGGCGACCTCGGGAACCACCCCGTGAAACTGCTCGTGAAGTGCCTCCTGAGTCGCAATACACTGGCCCATCACCTCCCCCTCGTCGCTGATCACGGCAGCAGCGGTCTCGTCACAAGTCGATTCGATCGTCAAAATGGGCAAATTAGAGTCCGCCAAAAAACCCATCCAAAGAGGGGTTTCGAGTATGGTTTTGCGACAAATAAGCGTGCCAGCCGCGATTGTCCGCATAAAAAGAGATCTAAATCCTAAAACTAGCGTGAATCCTGCGGTAGGCCTGCCTTGATCGATTGGCGGCGGGTTGCTACATTTCGTGGCTCAAAACACGCTAAAAACCCCCAGGTGGTACTGATGGCACATAAGAAAGGGCAGGGCTCCAGCCGAAACGGTCGCGATTCGAACGCTCAGCGACGTGGAGTCAAGAAGTTTGGTGGCGAAGCCGTCCGCGCGGGCAACATTCTTGTTCGTCAAGTTGGCACCAAGTTCCACGCTGGAAAAGGTGTTGGCCAAGGCAAAGATTACACATTGTTCGCATTGGTCGACGGCAAGGTCATGTTTGACCGCGAAGGCCGCCGTATCAATATCGTCACCGAGTAAAATCAAAGACGAGTCAATCAACGGCAAGATCGCTGCGACCTCGCTCGCAGTCACTCGCTGCTGAATCGTCCGCAAATGCCTGCGCGCAGGCACCTCTGAACAAGCCCAAGGCAAAGCGTCCGACGCAGCCTTGGGTTTTTTCGTGCCCAGACACCTCTGCAGCGACGGGCCTCTCTGCAGGCGGGTGAACGCAGATCCGCTATAATCAATTGGAATGTCTCGTCGCTGGACATCCGACTGAAATTCCCCGAGCGCAGCGGCACCCTTAATCTCGCTCGATCATTCACCGGGCCAATCTGCAGATGGGCCAATTTCCAGGCGGGGCTAACGGCGATGACATCCGACCCATCGAAAACAGGCCCGTCGAGAACAGGCTCGCCGCAACCAAGACATGCGGCTAGCCAAACGTCAACGAACGTGGCGGTGTCGCTGGCCGTTGTGATCGCATGCCTTGTGGGCATCGCCACGTTCAACGTGACGAAGACGCCAAAGATTGAACCGGTCACCCAAAACGAATTTGATGCCATCGTTCCTAAGGTTCTCGAACCTTCTCGCGATGTGGTCCGCGCCGCGTTCTTTGATCGCGAGGTCGAGCCGGAGATCACAAAGACCGACCGGCTGAATCGTGAAGCGGCCGATCGTTGCATCCAGCGAATCGGACTGCTGATCCGCCGCTACCATCGCGGCGTGACCCCGTTTGTCAACGACTTGACCAGCATTTCGACTCGCTTGGGAATCGTCAAACGGATGCCTGGCGATTGGTGGCAAGAAGACAACCGCATCCAAGACTATGTCGCGGTGAAGTTTGAAAAGCATTTGTTCTCGGAACAGGTCCTGACGGACGACATCGCTGCGATCCTCGATGACTTTCGCAAAGAGATCGATGCCAATCAGAAACGCATGCTGGTCAATGTGCACGCCTCGCTCGAAGTGGCGGACCTTCCCGAAGTCCAACTCGATCAATATGAAACGTTCTACGAATCGATTTCACACCAGTTGCAATCTTTCTCCGCCGAGCAGGGTGCGACGAGCGTTTATAATGCGATCGTGGTGATTTTGATTAGCGAAGCTGGCAGCTATGCGGCCACCACCATCGTCGCCGGGCTGCTGGCACGTTTTTCCGCAACCGCCGCCGTCGGTGCCGCCGCGGGTGCTGGAACCGCTGCGGGTGCAGCGGCAACAGGTGCCGGTGGCGGAAGCTTTGTCGGTCCGGTCGGAACCGTCGTCGGATTGGGTGTTGGATTGGCCGTCGGTCTGATCATTGATTGGTGGATGACTGAAAAATTCGAGAGCAAAGTCAGTGAACAGCTGCACGAATATCTCGACATGCTCGAAGCCACCTTGTTGGACGGAGCTCCGCATAAATCCAATATTGATTCGCTAACGACGCAACCCGGCGGGACCGCTGCAACACGCGGGCTCGGTTCGATCGACAACGCCAGCGGATTAAAAGCAACCCTGCCGCTTGTATGTGACCAGTTGCTGAACGCCTATCGCGACCAATTCTTTACCAAAATCGTTTCACCAGGTGTAACTCATGACGAAGCTCTCTAATGCCTCGCGTTCCAATGTTTGCAGCTACACATTGGCGGCTGTGTTCGTCATGTTCATGCTCGGAACGGGTCGGGATGCCACAGCGCAGCGATTGACGGCAAGCTCGATCCCCACCTCGGTGGTCAAAGCCGTCGTCAAATACTTTGGCAAAGAAGGGGCCGAACAAGCGACCGAATTTCTAGCCAAGAGTGCCAGTAAGGAAGTGATGGAACGTGTCGCAACGATGGCGGCACGCGAAGGGGGCGAAGAAGCGGTCGAGCAGGTCGCCAAGCTGACCGCCAAGCATGGCCCCGAAGTGCTGATGGCTCTGGACAACAGCGCGGCGGTGTTGCCCGTCATGAAAGCACTCGATGAGATCCCGGCATCGCAAGTCCGCGCGGCACTTGGCAAACTCGCGGCGGGTGAATCAGGAAAAGCACTCAGCACTGCGGTCACTCGCTATGGTGCCAAGACGCTCGAGACCGAACTAAAACATCCCGGCGCGGGACTGGTACTGCTAAAACATTTTGGCGACGACGGAGCCGAATTGGCCAGTAAAATGACGAGTGACCAAGCGATCGTGATCGCACGTCATGCCGACGAAATTGCGGCGTTGCCCGCCGCACAACGAACCGGTGTGCTAT
>CAXBHV010000620.1:0-4992 GCA_963974855.1 uncultured Rhodopirellula sp.
CAGTAAGTACCACATGGCACGCGGCCACTGGCAAATTGCCAAGTACGAAGACGAAGGAAAACAGACGTTCGGCAAAGCGGAAACGATCCCCATTGAACTGGCGCCACGACGCGCGGTCAGCATCGCGGTCAAAGCCGCCAACATCATCGGCGACGGTTTGTATGGCGTTGACGTCAAAGAGAGCGACGGAAAGTTTTACATCATCGAAGTTAACGATAATCCCAATCTCGATTCGGGCGTTGAGGATGCCATCATGCGTGAAGATTTGTATCGCCGAATCATGGAATCGTTTTTGCGTCGAATCGAACGCCGCAAATCGGGAGACAGCACTCAATGAACCTAGCACCGAAACGCGGACTTTTTGACGCCTATGGGATCGAGCTGGAATATGTCATCGTTGATCGCGAGGAGCTTTCCGTTCGCAGTAGCGCTGACCAGGTACTGCAATCGCTGAGCAATGCCGCGTCCGATGAATTCCCTTCGGACTTTAGCTCCGGATTGTGCACTTGGTCCAACGAATTGGCCCAGCACGTCATCGAGTTAAAAATCACCGATCCGATCACGAACCTCGTTCGGTTGCCAAGCCAATTTGAGAGTGCCGTGCGTGCGATTGATCCGGTGCTTGAAAAGCTCGGACTACGGTTACTTCCGACGTCGATGCATCCGTGGATGAATCCGGCGAAGGAAACACAACTGTGGCCGCACGAATGTCATGAGATCTACGAACAGTATCACAAAATCTTTAATTGCTACTCACACGGTTGGGCAAATGTGCAAAGCGTGCATTTGAACTTGCCATTTGATGGCGATGAACAGTTTGCAAAATTGCATGCGGCGGTCAGATTGGTTTTGCCGCTGCTGCCCGGCTTGGCCGCGAGCTCGCCGATCGCCGATTCTCAGATCAGCGGTTGGCATTCGACACGTATGAAAAAATACATGGCGCATTGTGACCGCGTCCCAGTGCTGACGGGCCCGATCATTCCTGAACCGCTGTACGATGAAGCCAGCTATCGACGGGAAATCTTTGGCCCCATCGCCGAGGCGATTCAGCCGCTTGATCCCGATCAGACAATGCATTGTAATTTTCTGAATTCGCGTGGCGCGATCGCTCGCTTCGATCGAGGCTCGGTGGAAATCCGAGTGATGGATGTGCAAGAGTACCCTGCGGCAGACGTGTCGATCTGTGCCGCAGTCGTTGCAGTGCTTCGTGCACTGACGCAAGAGAAATGGTCCTCGCTGGACCACCAAAAACAAATGCCCACCGAGCGTTTGAAAAAGCGACTGACCGAATGCTCGGTAAGTGCCGAACATACGATCATCGAAGACCAAGAGTTTTTACGCCACTTTGGCATCTCTGCTGCTTCCATTCGCTGTGGCGATCTTTGGCAACATTTGGTGAAGACGCTGCGAAGTGAAGACTCAAGCCTCGACAGCTTAATGGCGCCGCTGAAAATCATTTTGGAGCACGGCACATTGTCGACACGCATCCTGAAGATCGTCGGGGACTCGTTTTCGCACGACGAACTTCATGATGCCTACGATCAAGTCGCCGATTGTTTGCAGCAATGGCAACCGCTGATGCCATGACTTCGATTTGTTATCTGATTAGCTGCGAACATGGCGGCAATGAAGTGCCGCCCGACTATGCACCATTGTTCTCGTCGTCGGGCGGCAAACGCGATCTGAATAGCCACCGTGGATACGACCCCGGTTCATTTGATGCAGCGACGCGATTGGCGGCGGAGCTGGGCACCTCATTCATCTCATCGACGACCACTCGGTTGCTTGTCGATCTGAATCGTTCGCTCGACAATCCGCAACTGTTTTCAAAATACGCGATGATGCTTTCGGAGTCCGAACGGGCGACGTTGCTTAGCAAGCACTACCATCCCTACCGTCAACAAATTACGAACCAAATTGCTTCGCTGCTGGCGTCGAACGACCGCGTCATTCATTTGTCGATGCATACGTTTACGCCTCGATTTCGCGGGACTCATCGTCCGTTGGACGTTGGAATTCTTTACGATCCCAGTCGAGCAGAGGAAAAAAAGTTCAGTGAAGCCATCGTGAACCGATTCGCGTCATTGGCACCTCATCGGCGTGTCCGCCACAACGAACCGTATTTGGGCATCGATGACGGACTGACCACCTATCTAAGAACGCAGCATCCGTCGCGGCAATACGTGGGCATCGAGATCGAGATCAATAATCGTTATGCTCGTTGGCAAGAAACACAGAAGCAGAAAATGATCACCCAGCTTGCCAAGGCCATTCAAGATGACTCGCCCGATTTTTAAGATTCTTTCGACCGAGCAGTGGACACTCACGCAATCGATCGGCAAAATTCAGGGTGCGGCCATCGATCTGCAAGACGGTTTCATCCATCTTTCGGCACGTGATCAGGTCGAAGCGACGGCTGAGAAACATTTTGCAGGCCAAGAGGATCTCGTGCTGATCCAAGTCGACGAGGAAAAGCTCGGCGACACTCTACGCTGGGAAGTATCACGCGGCGGTGCCGTGTTCCCGCACGTTTACGGGACGATTCCGTTAACGTCGATCATCCAATCTTGGCCGCTGCGTATCGGCGCCAACGGCCAGCATCATTTTCCTTGGAACGATCAGTAAGACCGTCGCGTTGTGAGTGTTCGGTAGATCAGCACTCGTTTTTGAACATCGACAAGATCACAGGATGCTGATTGTCGCTCGCGACAGCGTGAACAGGATTGCTCGGACGCTTTGCCTTTTCCGCCATCGCGTTTTGCGAAGCCGTTATCAAGTCGCTGAGTTCTTGAATACGTTGGCGCTCTTGTTTTGCGCCTGTTTGTCGAATTCCGCCAATCCACAAAATCGTATCGCGGACCGAGGCTTCGTTGATTGCCCACTGGATCGCGCGACGATCATCCGCGACAAGACGCAGCAGGGCACAATCTTTGACGCCATCAAGCACAGCATGCGATGCGGCCAAAAATTGCTCTTTCGATTCGCTGCCGCAGGTCACAATGGGTTTGTCCGAAAAACGCTCGAGATGGCCACCCGCCAAAGCGAGATGAACGGGCGCGTCGCTCGCGTCAACAGCCATCACGCACCACAGACGCCCGCCCGGTTGCTTCATCGAACGAGCCGCACGTAGTGCCGCCGCGATTTGGTCGGGTGAATCTGCCGAGTCGATGATCACATCGGCACACTGAAATGAGCTGAGCACTTGCATCCGCCCAGGAATCTCTCGCAGTTTGCCGAGATGCTCGACCACTTCGTGAAGTGGTTGATTCAAGAGAACCCCAATCGCAGCGGCTGCCGCATGATTGGACGCCATTGCCGCACCACACAGCGGAGACTCCATCACGGTGGTGACCGCTTCATGGGTCATCAGCAACGTTGACATTCCAGACTCTTGTTCGATCAATTTTGCCGATACATCCGCAGCATTGCGGACGCCGTAGGTAAACGCGTTGGCTCCGTGATTACGTACGGTTCGCAAAACGGCTGGCGAATCAGCCGAAACGACAACGACACCGCTTTGCGTCATTCGATCAAGAACGCACTGAAGCCCTGAAGGACCAAAGTCATCGTCATCTTGCGGCGTTCCCGTGATGACCAACAAATCAAATTCGATAGCGTCGTATCGACCATGCTTTGCATCTTGTTCGGACAGCTCGATTACGGCGGTTTTTGCTCCCGCTTCACAGCAATCACCGAGCCACTGTACCAGTGCTCCGCCCGCCGGAACCGACTCGGTCGCAGTCGACTGCATCACGCCGTCGCAATCACCTAAGTCTGTTTGGTAAGAAGTGCGAAGCCCCATGTTGCGAAGCAATTGAGAAACCATCAACGACGTCGTCGTCTTTCCTGCGGAACCAAATACACCGATGGTCAACAAACGACGGTCGGGACGATCAAGTCGTTTCGCGTTCAGCGCGGCAAGTGCCAAATCAACATCACCGACGACACATTGCGGCAAAGGACAAGGCAGAATTTGCTCGGTCAGAATTCCAACAGCGCCCCGTGCCAAGGCAGAGGCGATAAATGCGGTAGGCTCATCATCCCCAACCGAATAGACGACCAATTCGCCTTGCTGTGCAGTGTTCACGTCATCAGCGATTTCGCGGAAACAAATATCGTCTCCAGCGAAAAATCGTGCGTTGGGGACTAACGCCGCCAGTGACAAGCACGTCTCGGATCCGGATGCGGGATGATTCTTGATCGAATCATGGACGGAAATAGAAGACTTCGCATTCGAAACGAACGAAGATTTGACCGCATGACGCATGATGGCCTCCCTGCACATAGCGATGATGATGGTTTCATGACAAATCCTTTGCCACTCGGAAAAGCAATCCTCCGCTTCACCGTTGAGAACGAATTGTTCCCATCGCATCGCATCGGTCAATAGGAAAAATATCGCCGTAAATGCTAGCAAATAAAGAAGTTAGGGCTCTTTGGCGGGATTGAGATGAATCCCGACCGAAAAAAGAGCAAAGATTTTTTGCAGCTAAGCAGGTTGGCAGGAATCATTAAGTGAAATCCCGTTTGCCGTTTGGGCCAACGCTGTGAAGCATTTTTTGTAGCGGAACTCGTCAAGAGTTTCGGGGGCATACGTCATGGAATCGAAAGTCTTGACGACTTCCGCTACGCTGGATCAGCACAAACTCTATAAGAAAAAATGCTTCACAGCGTCCTCGTTTGGGCGTTAGTCCCGGTTCAGTGCGGGAACCGTGGCTAGCGTTAAAACGACCAATTTACTGAAAGACTGCTGCCTGACTGCTTAGATTAGTCCTGCATCACGAAGCATCATTTGCAAATCGTCCCAAGCGGCCTTTTTGGCGGCTGGGTTTCGCAGCAGGTACGCCGGGTGATAAGTGACCACCACTTTGCTGCCGAAATAGGAATGAAACTGCCCGCGAAGTCGTCCGACCGATAGTTTGCTGTCGAGCAAGGCTTGCCCACTAACCGCGCCGAGACAGACGATGTATTCGGGACGAATCAGCTCAATTT
>CAXBHV010000621.1:0-4989 GCA_963974855.1 uncultured Rhodopirellula sp.
TCGAGTCATTTTCGTCCTCGAGATCCTCGTCCAGCGGAGCGACAACCTGTTGTTTGTCTTTGGCGATCGGTTTTGGGGGAGGCATCACCCAATGTCGCAGCGACATATAGATGGCTAAGAACGCTGTGGAGTAAATGATGAAAGTGAGTAGACGCCGTTCCACAGTGTTTGCCAGCAAAAGAGGAAAGAGAGGGGAGGTTTCGCGAGTGTTTGTGTGTAAACCCTCTATTCTGGCAGTGTTTTTAAATCTTGGGAAGGCGAACGAAAAGGTTTTGCTGGAATGGCTTGAGGCGGCTGGACGCAAAATCCCAACGACTGGCAATTAATTTGCCGAAAACGGACTCGCGCCGATAATATGGGAACATTAGAGACGAGTTTCTCGTCCTATTTAAACAGTACAACCCCTCAATTACTTCCGCCCTGCTAGGCGAAACATGATCGACACACAGGTTTAGACGAAGCACGCTGCCCCCAATGCTGGTTTGGTAAACCTTGCGGGTTGTACCGAATTTCTTCGTCTTAACGACTGTAACTTGTCGACGAGTAACCGATGAATGGGCCATGTGCATGCGGATTCCAAATTCGCTTGGACATGACTACCTGCTATTTTTTTGCACTTGCCGCCTGAGAGAACTGATGCGACGCAACTCCGAGAACCACTCGAATTCCTCCGAGAACCGCTCCAGCGCCGTAAACCCATCGAAAAAAGAACGTCGCGGAATGCTTCGCGATTTTTTGACTTATTTTCGTGCGGGTAGTGATACACCCACTTCGGCGAAACGAGGCCGACTGCTGCTCGAATCACTCGAACAGCGTCAATTGATGGCGGGTGACGTCGAATTGATGTCTACCGATGGCGTTAGTGATCAAACGCTCAGCAGTATCGCTTCGCAAACGGGCAACATCGCTTCCCAGACCGGCAGCAGTGTGTCGCGGCCGGCCGAAGGCGAATTGAAGGCGGATCTCGTCGCGTTTGCCAAAGCCCTGAACCAAGCCGACGTGATTATGTACGGTGCCGAATGGTGTCCGGCATGTACCGAGCAGAAACAGTTGTTTGAGGACGGAGGCAAATTTCTACGTTTCATCGAGGTTACCAATCCCGACCGCACTCCTTCGCAACTAGCGATTGACGAAGGCATCAGCAGCTACCCAACTTGGGAGTTTCCGGATGGGACACGACTCGTAGGCGTGCAATCGCTTGCCACGCTGAGCGCTCGAAGCGGAGTGCCGATCCCCCAAGGCGAAACGCCAACATTTGCAACGGTCGGTAATAAGACCGTTCAAATTGGGGCTCCGCTGCATGTTCCGATCGATGCCTACGACCCCGACGGCGGGCCGTTGACCGTCACCGTGAGCGTCCAGAACCCTGCGTTGCTGGAGGCCGTTGTGCTGTCGGGGAATCGCTCGATTCGCGTCGACATGGACGGCTATGGCGACATGGTGTTCGAATTGTTCGAGAACCGAGCGCCGAGCGCAACCGGACGAGTGATCGCGCTTGCCAACCAAAACTTTTACGATGGCGTTCAATTCCATCGCATCATCGACAACTTCGTGCTGCAAGGAGGTGACCCAACGGCGACCGGATCGGGTGGCTCGACGCTCGGTGATTTTGACGACGACTATCATGTGGAATTGATGCACACGGGTTCCGGCGTATTGTCGTACGCCAAAGCAGGTGACGATACCAACGATTCTCAGTTCTTTATCACCGAAGGTTCGCAACGATCTCTTGACTTCAACCACAGCGTCTTCGGACAACTGGTCGAAGGCGAAAAAGTTCGCGAAGCGATCAGCGGACACGCGACGGGCACGAGCGACAGGCCAACGACCCCAGTTCGTATCACAAGTATCGACGTGTTTGACGACACCGAAAATGCCGTGGTGATGTTGAAAGCCAAGGGCAACGTGACCGGGACCACCAACGTCACCTATACCGTGACCGATGCACAAGGCCGCACGTACTCGGAAACCACTACGGTCAGTGTCGTCGCGGACAACGCGAACAGCCAACCGTTTTTGAACAAGATCACGGCTCCTGCGACGGTTCCAACCGGATCCAGCGCGACGCTTGCCTTGTCGAGTGTCGATGTCGAGGGTGACGCGGTTGCCTATTTTGTCACCTCACAAAACAACAACGCAGCGACCGCCACGGTGAATCCCACGACAGGCGTGGTTACGGTGACACCGAAAAATGGTTTTGTCGGGACCGTCCCCGTGCTCGTCGGCGTGCGTCCAGGCGCTGGAGTGACAGGCAACTCGTCAACCGACAGCGACACTCAATTAGTGAACTTCACGTTCGGCAGCGGTGAAACGGTTGCCACGCCAAGCGGAATCGATCTCAGCGCATCGAGCGACTCGGGAATTAGCAACACCGATAACATCACCAACGCGGGCTCGTTGTCGTTTGTCGTATCGGGAGTCAACTCGGGTGCGACCGTGGAATTGGTAAACACCGCCACGAACACGGTTGTCGGCGTCGGAGCAGCAACAGGGTCGACGATCACAATTACGACCAACAACATCGCGGCACTTGGTGACGGCACTTATAACATCGCAGCGAGACAACGCATCGATGGTATCACCAGCGAACGAACTGCGGGTATTAACATTGTTTATGATACCCAGGCCCCGGGTTCGGTGGTCAGCACGGCAGCGACGCAAGCCAATGTGGGCCGCGAGTTCCGCACCGATTTGATCAGCAGCGAAGAAGGCAACGGATTTACTTACAATTTGAAAACCGCTCCCGCTGGCGCGTCGATCGTGGCGGCGACCGGCTTGATCGTTTGGACACCAACCGCCGCCCAGATTGGCGACAACACCTTTACGCTCGAATTGAGCGATGCGGCGGGCAACGTTCGTACCGAATCGTTTAACGTTAACGTTTCGGGGCAACCGCTTGCCGAAATCAAGTTGACGCTGACGGACCTACAAGGCCAACCGATCACTGCGGTCCAGGTCGGTCAAGAATTCAATTTGAATATGATTGGGGTCGACGCCCGCACCGGAGAAGATCTCGATGGGATCTTCGCGGCGTTTGCCGACATTCTATTTAACAGTGCGTTGATACGTCCCGTACCCGGATCGGCCATCACGTTTAGTGATCGCTTCCCAACGGTGCGAAAAGGCACGTTTTCAGACGGCTTGATCGACGAAGTCGGAGCGGCAACCGATCGCTTGACTCCGAGTCAATTGACCGACAGTTTGATTGCGACGATCCGCATGGAAGCGTTGTCGACCGGATCGGTCAACATTCGTTCGGAGCCTGCGGATGCGGCGGATAGCGAGGTCTTGCTATACGGCAATGACAATCGGATTCCAGCCGAGTCGGTAGCCTACGGCAGCGTTCAACTGGCAATCGGACAAAACTTTACAGTCGCGGATGACAAGATCACCGTGGCCGAAGATTCCGCGCCGACCACCATCGATGTCCTGGCCAATGACAAAGTCATCAGCGGCAATGGAACATTGACATTGGTCTCGGTCACACAGCCCTCGGCCGGAGCCGCAGTTAGTATCCAAAGCGGCAAAGTCGCATTTTTGCTAGACAACAATTTCAACGGTGACTTTGAATTTACCTATCGGGTCCGCGACACTCAGGGGATCCAAGAGGATGCAACTGTGACGGTCACCGACCCGCCGACAGCCAATGACGACTCCTTTAACGTGGATCAGGGATCCAGCGCAGCTCCGCTGGACGTATTGCTCAACGACGCCATTGCGCCGGACACCGGAGAAACGTTGCGTGTCTCTGCCGTGCAAGGAACAACCACCCAAGGCGGCACGGTTACGATCTCGCAAAACGGCCAGTCGGTTCTCTATACTCCGCCCGCGAACTTCACGGGAAGCGACTCGTTCACGTACACCGTCTCCGATGGCTCGTTGACAGATGAAGCCACGGTGTCGTTGGTCGTGAAGTCGGCCGACCCACCGCCAACCGCTGTCGCAGATGCATTTACCGTGGCCGAGGATGCCGCCGAAGCACAGTTCAATGTGCTTGCTAACGATACCCGTGACGCTGCCAACCAAGCGTTCACGATTATCTCGGTCGGGACTGCGGACAAGGGTGGTGCAGCCCGCGTGAATTCCGATGGAAGCCAGATCTTCTACAAACCGGCGGCCAACTTCAACGGCACCGAACAAGTCACCTACACGATTCGCGATACGGGCGGTGGCATCGCCGTCGGTACGGTCACGTTCACGGTTACTGCGGTCAACGACGCTCCTCCGATCGTCACCGCCGTCAGCAAGCAGCATAACGGTACAGTCGAAAAGTCCATCTTTACGCTCACGGAGTTACCCGCGAACGTTGACAGTGGCGAGACGCTGACCTTCTCGAACCTCGGGACGCCGACCGCTGGTGGAACCGTTCGTATCGATGCAACCACTGGCGCCATTTTCTACAAACCTGCGGCCGGGTTTAAGGGCACCGACACGTTTACGTACCGAGTCAACGATGGCAGCGGATTGACAAGCACCGGAACAATTACGGTGGAAGTATTTGACTTTGTCCCTCGCGATGTGCTGTTGAACTTTTTGGCGACCGATGTTGACCCGAGCCAGATTAGTGGCATCAAACTGATGGGAACCGACGCTTCAAACACAGCCGTTGAAATCCCCTTGTCATTCACAGGTGCCCAGCCTTCGTTTAAAGATATTTTGCCTGGTACCTATCAGTTGCAAATCCCTTCGCTTCCGTTCTTTGATAACGGATCGTCACCACAGAATTTGACGGTGACAAGTTTGCCGGAGGATGGCGACACGACTGTTGACATCTCTCTTGGACGACTTCGCCCCGAATTCATTACGATTCGCGACTGGCTGGGCTCCACTCCGAAGCAATCGCTATTGGTCGCCGTGGAACCGGGCGGCAGTAGCGCTTTGGTCGTGCCAACCGCTGCGGTCAAGAGTATCACCAGTCCTTCGGTTGCTCTCGATTCGACGAGTGCGAACATCACGATCAGCGGAACCAAGACGACCACTTCGTCAACG
>CAXBHV010000622.1:0-4985 GCA_963974855.1 uncultured Rhodopirellula sp.
CAACACCGTGCTGATGGGATGGCCGCGCGACGATTCTCGGGCAGAGTCGTTTGGTGCAAATATCCGGCTCATTGCACGTATGAACCGAAGCATTTTGGCGATGCGTTTCTTGGCACATCGTCAAGAAGACCTCGACAGCGAAGACGTGTCCGATGTCGAAGAGCATTGGAATGTTCCACCAGGAACGATCGATGTTTGGTGGCGCGGGATGGAGAACGGAGCGTTGATGATGTTGCTCGCTCATTTGCTGCATAAAAATCAAAGCTGGCGTGACAATCCAATTCGCTTGCTTCGCATCGTTGGAAACGAAGAGGCCAAATCCGAGGTTCACAATCACCTTGTCGAACTTGGCACCGCTTCACGAATCACGATTGTTCCGGAAGTCATCGTATCAAAGCGGCCTCCATTTGAAGTGATCCAGCAAGCATCTGCGGATGCAGCCATTGTGTTGCTTGGATTCCAGACGCCTGCAGAAGGAGACGAAGCGATGTTGTACAAACGCATGGAAGTGTTGGCAGGAAGTCTGCCGCGAGTGTTGTTTGTGGACAGTGCCGGCGGCATGACGCTGGATTCGTAAAGCGGAATCTACAACATTGCAGTTCCGCCTATCGCCACGAACGCCTCGTCCCAGCCCAGAAATCGGTGCAGAAGCATGACCGTCTTGTGAGCTGCCGGGAACAAGCTCGTGCAAAACCAATTGTCTATAAAGCACGCTGGCTACGGTTCCGTCCCAAGGCATCATCGTGAACAAACCAGTACTGGAACGCGAAGGATTCTTCAGCAACGATCTGTACCTCGCAGCTGAAAGGCGAGTAAAATCAAACAACGTAATTAATGAGCCTCCAGCGTGGAGCCTCGCCCCCACAAAGGTACGACACCCAGTCGTATACAACCACGTTGTGACCGAGACATTCGTTGGATCGTAAACTCGCAATCTACATTGACGTCGATGACACGTTGATCCGCTCCGTTGGCACCAAGCAGATTCCGATGCCCGCCAGCGCGGACTACGTTCGCCGGATGCATGCCGCGGGTCACGATCTGTACTGCTGGTCACGCGGCGGTGGCGACTACTCCCGTGACGTTGCAACATCTCTTGGTATCGCTGACTGCTTCGTCGCGTTTCTGCCCAAGCCTGACATCTGCCTCGACGACTTCGGCGACAAACTTCTAGACTATTGTGACTTCATTCTGCCCGGCAACGCGTCAAACCACTAACCGCGCGACAACGCTCGCGGTCACAATACCATGGTTTTTCCGCAAGGACACGGTTTCGTCAGTGGAGACTCACTTTGGTAAACAATGTCTCTCAATACGATAGTGTCGTTTGGTTGGTCACGCTGCGAGCAATCCGTAAGTAAGATTTTGGACTAGTCACTTTTTCCGAAATGCGACGTTGCGATAGTTAGGTTTGGACGGGGGCGACCCTCGCCTTTTGATTAGTGTAAATCAGTGCTGATTAGTGTTCTCAAAACTTGGCTGCGCCCAACACTAATTTTCTCTAATCACACACTCATTCACCCCTTGTCCTCGGATGAACCCCAGTTCATCCGGTCGTAACCGACTGAGGCTTGTGCTCAGCGAGGAACCTGCCTGACGGCAGGCCGATGTTTAAAGCGAGTCCCTGCGGGGCGGGTAGCTCAAACGTCAGCAAGACGTTGATTAACCTGACAAAGCCCTATTCGTTTTACTCTCGCTCAAAAAGCACCTTCGTGCACCTTTCTTCTCCCAGATTAAAACGAAGACAGAAATATTGATGCAACAGAAAGATTAGGATGCCGCAATTTCGGCTATAATCATTTTCCCGTATATTCACCTGCTTCTTGACACGTGGAAGGCGGTATTCCTCGCAAAGCCGATTCTTGCACCACAAAATATGCAGCAACATGTTACACGCCGGCGCGGAAAAAAGACTAAAATCAGAAAGTCAATAAACGCGAGCCTCCAGCCATGTAGGCTCCCCCTGAATAAATTACGTCCCTCCTTCATATCTAACCAGATTGAGTGACCCAACCAAAAGTTATGGCAACAGCACCGAAGCAAGAACCTGACAAACCCGGAACCAAACTAATAGGTTGCGCCGTATTCGCTCTGATTGCTGTTGGCGTGATCGCAACAATTGGCGGTGTCGCCGCGATGGCGGATGCAAACGACTACACAGGTGGCGGGATCTTGCTATTTGCAGCAGCGTGTAGCTTTGGCTTTTTGGCCAATGCGTTGCTGCGTCGGTAGTAAAACGATCGCCCCCACCCATATTCAAGTCGAGTCGCCTGATGGCGGCATGCGGCTCGATCGTCAGGAACACCTCGTTTTACCTGAAAGAGCCCGAGACGGCTTACGCTACGCGCAACGAGTCCCCCGGAGTAGCTTTCTCACCGATTCAACATCCGACAATTTTGGGAGGCATGCGGTCAGCGGAGAACGAGCATGATGCCCAACCCCTGTACAATCTGTTTTATGTTGTGGCCCTTCGGGCACACCTTCGATCTTTGGCAACGGTAGGAGACGCAAACATCTTACCGTTGGCAGTCGCTTGGCTTTAGATGCGTGATAATTTTGAACACATTGGAACGCTTTTTCGCAGTTCCAAGTCATTGGCCTTGGTGGTGTTAGAATTCCGTTGCGTTAAGTGTTTTTATGACATGCACTCATTCGTGTTGATCCGTGCGTATCCGTGGCTGAAAACGACGGGCGTTGGTTTGCCACGAATCTGCACGAATTGGGCGAGGTCGACTTGCGATAGTTAGGTTTGCGCGGGGGCGACTCTCGCCTTTTGATTAGTGTAAATTAGCGTAGATTAGTGTTCCCAAAACTCTGCTGCGCCGAACACTAATTTCCTCTAATCGCACACTAATTAAGTCCTTGATCTCTTCGTTATATAAGAAGCAGCTTGATGCCAAACCCATATTCAAATCGAGCCGCTTCGGGGCGGGCGGCGTCTCCTTTTGCTAGAATGAACTGGTTGTTCGGCGTCGTTCGGTTCGGCGTCGGCGAAAACCGTCCGTTGGGTGAATGATGAATCCTGCGAATCGCCTCCTTCCGAACCTCCACATGAAGACACAGTTACATGAAGACACAGCTACATGTTCTCCTGCCTTCCTCGACGCGACCCGATTGCTTCGACGTCGCAGTTCGGACTCTGCTTGCTCCACATCGCCTTCATTACGACGCCATTACTCCGTCGTTTGTACGCAGAATCTTGACCGCTGCTGTAATTGCAGGTTGGGTGCCCGATTGCCCCGGCCCCGAACTGTCGTTTGTTCAGTAACCCGATGTGACGGAACGGTTGCGGTGACGAATCGGACATGACCCGTTTTTCGCTCGAGATCATTAGTGCACGAAATCCATCCCAATCTGCTCTGGCTTGGCCACGCGTTTGACGTACGTGAACCTCGCCCGTTGTTCGATGCCTGCATTACCGCTGTGGTTGACGTCGCCATTGAGGAACCGCCAGCTCAACTTCCACGGCAATTGCTCTATCTCCGCTTTCCGCTTAATGACGGTGGCGGCAACGATCCCTCGGTTCTACGGTTAGCCGTTCAGTCACTGGCTGATCTGCTCTACACAAATACCCGCACCCTCGTTGCTTGTTCCGCTGGCATGTCACGTTCGCCAACGATTGCAGCGTATTCGCTCGCATGCCATCTCGACATCACACCGGAACTTGCCCTTGAACGTATCGCTTCGATCAAATCACTAGAGATCAAGGGCCAACTTTGGTCAGATGTGGCCAACGTTTTCCCTAGCGTACGGCGGCCAACGTTTTAGTTTTTAGGGTCAGCAAAGGACGAGACGGACTCCGTGTGGCTTTCGTAACTCACAAGGATTCCCACCAGAGTAGCTTTCTCAGGGTTTTAAACGAAGACAGAAAAATTGTTGCGACAGAAATATGAGGATGCCGCAGTTCCAGGTATGACAATCTTTCTATCGCCTTAATCTTTCTGTGTATTCACCTACTTATTGACATATGGATGGTGGTGTTCATGGCGAGCCTCCAGCGTTGCGTCTTGCCCTATAATGCACGAAGCTGCGTCGTAGATACACACCTTTTGCGCCACGAAGAAATGCAGATTCAAACCGTTTACGGCGACCTCCTCGACCAAGACGTCGACGTGATCGTGAACGCTTGGAATCGCAACATCATCCCGTGGTGGCTGCTACTGCCGCAGGGCGTCTCCGGTGCAATCAAGAAACGTGGCGGTTATGCTCCATTCCGTGAACTGGTTAAACTCGGCCCGATACCGCTCGGCGGCGCCGTTATCACGGGCGCTGGAAAACTCCCCTTCAAATCTATTATTCACGTTGCTGGCATCAGCATGTGGTGGCGTTCATCCGAAAAATCCATCCGTGATTCGGTTCGCAACGCATTGGCACTCGCGACGAAACACAACTTTCAATCCATCGCATTGCCGCTAATCGGCGCTGGCACTGGCGGCGGTTCGGCTGACGAAGTCCTCGCGATCATCGAACTCGAACTCTCAACTTGCAACTTTGATGGTCTCGTTCGCATTGTGCGTTTGCGACGATAGTAACTTTACAGAGTTCGACATCAGCGAGAGATGTGGATGAGGCAAAACTCATTTGTGATGATCCGTGCGTACCCGTGGCTGAGAATTACAGTCATTGGTTTGCCACCGATGAACACGAATCTGCACAAATTTGGCGAGGTCGACTTGCGTGTGCAGCCTGAATAGAACGTTTACGGGCAAGTCAACGGGACCACTAACATCGACTTAGCCGCAACTCCGCAGCAAAGTCGTTTGGCAAAAGATAATCCGCTGGCAAGATGTCTGGCTTACCACGTGTTTTAGCGTGATTCGTTGTTCATTATCGCAACCTTAAAAAAATCGATCGCGGTGATTAATCAGGGCTACTCTCGGACTACTAAATCGTTGCTGTTGACATCGGAGATTGGGGTGGGGTTTTCTTCCGACCTATTCCGTAGTTACCTCTCCACCGACGAAGAGGTCGTGCAGCTTTTAAGT
>CAXBHV010000623.1:0-4983 GCA_963974855.1 uncultured Rhodopirellula sp.
TTAGTTCACGCAGGATCTCGACAATGGCCTTTTCTGTGGATGCATCGACTGCGGCAAAGGGTTCGTCCATCAGGTACAGGTCGGCGTCTTGAACGAGGGCTCGCGCCAGAAACGTTCGCTGTTGTTGGCCGCCCGACAATTGGCTGATTTGGCGGCGCGCGAGGTCAGCGATTCCGACGCGGTCAAGTGCCTCCATCGCCGCTTGGCGATGCTTTTTGCGAACCGGAAAACACCATCCGATCTTGCTGTACAGCCCCATCGCGACCACGTCCAACGCATCGACCGGGAAATCCCAGTCGACACTTTCTCGCTGGGGCACATAGCCAACGCGGTTTCGATTGCGACGGTAGGTATCGCCAAAAACCTTCACGCGGCCCGACGCAACCGGCACCAAATCCATCACCGCTTTTAGCAGGGTGCTTTTGCCCGCTCCGTTAGGGCCGACCACGCCGATCAGCGAGCCGGCAGGCAAATCGAAACCGACATCCCAAATCACCGGTTTGCGGTGATAAGCGACCGTCAAGTCGTCGACCGACAATGCAATCGATGACTGGGGATTTTCTGGTTTCGGTGTTGCTGCAGCTTGGCTCATGGGCTCAGTTTACCTTGAAATCCCTTCTCGGGGGCCTCGCCACCCAAGCCACGAGCCACCGCGGTCATGTTGTGGTCCAGCATTCCGATGTAGGTTCCTTCATAGGTCCCGGACGCTCCCATTGCGTCGCTAAATAATTCTTTGTCACCGACGCGAACCTCATGGCCTCGCGAACGAGCCCCCTCGACTAGCGAGTCGATGCTCTTTCGAGGCACGCTGCTTTCGACGAACACCGATTTCACTTTTTTGTTGACCAGCAAGTCGACCAGTTCATTGATCTGTTGCAGCCCCGCTTCGGATTCCGTCGAGATGCCTTGCACTCCGATCACCTCCAAATCATAGGCACGGCCAAAATAATTGAACGCATCGTGCGATGTCACCAGAATTCGGCGGTCCTTAGGGATCGTCGCAATCACTCGTTTGCCATAGGCATGCAGCTCGGCAAGTTGTGCTTGCAATGCTGCCGCCCGCTCTTGGTATGCGGAGGCCGACGGAGGGTCGATCGCAGCCAATTCGTCTGCGATCACCGTGACACATTTCGACCACGCCGACACATCCATCCAGACGTGCGGATCGTAGTGACCGGCAAAATCATCGGGTTCCAGTAGGGCTGTCGGATCGATAGCTTCGGTGACCGCGACGACCGGCTTGTTGCGGGCCATCTTGACCAGCGTGTCGGTCATTTTGCCTTCCAGCATCAGCCCCGAATAGAAGATCACGTCGGCTCGCATCATCGTTGCGACGTCGTCGCGAGTCGCCTTGTACAGGTGCGGGTCGACACCCGAGCCACAGATTTGCGTGACGTTGACGCGGTCGCCGCCGACGCTGCGGACGAGGTCGGCCACCATCCCGACCGTCGCCGTGACGGCGATCGGTGAATCGGGATCCACGGTCGCGGTGGCTCGATTCACATCGGTTGGCACGGAGGTTTCATTCGAGCTGTCACAGCCAAAGGTCGCTGCGAACAGTAGTAAGGCGAGAGAGAGGAAGCGTTTCACAGCAGTTTAGGCTCCAAATATGACGCAACCGCACACTTACAACGATCGACGCAATCTTCGGCAATTAGCTGCGGCTAACTTTTCTCCAGTCTAACAGTGGCGATGCTAGCCAACCAGTGCCCTTCGCTGAACCGTCGCGTCGGAGCAAGCGGCGGTTCAATTCCGGGGGTGGGGATCGCCAGGGCGAGCAATCTGGCGTCGCAAGCCGGGACCGCCAGCAAAGCAGGCCGTGGATCAAGTGGGCCGCAAGCAAGCGGGGCCGTCAATTGAGAAGGGCCTGGTCGTAAGAGAGCGTGAAAGCCAAGAGAGCGTTTCACACTGCAGCGTGGTTTGTCGCCAGTTTTGTCGCGAGGGTTGTGCGATCGTATCGATGTAACTGCGTCGCGACTCGGGCGATCAAGTCATTCGCTTTACGTCCGCATGCTTGCCCGCGGAGCAATGACTCCGGGGCAAGCAAACACACGAAACAAGCAATGACGATGGCAAGCCAACTGATGGCAAGCTCAATGCTGGCGATGCCATCAACGTGGCCCGCGACTACTCATCCGCAACGGGGACCGTCGGAGGTGCTGGGTTCTCTTCGGCAAATTCGTCAAACGCACCTTGAGGTGTCTGAGATGTCGAAGAGTCCGAGCCACAGCCGAGGGTGAAGCCCATTACGGTCGCAGCGATCAGGAGGCTAAAAAGTTTAAACGTACTCACAATAAATCGACCTGTGATAAGGGGGTGAGAATGGATCGCAAGAGAAAGAGACGACAGAAATCGAAGCAGGGGTTTAATCGAGACCGTTATGGAATCGATGATGCGGTTTCTTTCGCGGCACGTGTTCCCAAGGCACCCCACAATCCATAAGGACTTTGCGAGCCTGGGGCCAACGATCCGGCTACGTTGCCGACATTGGCACTTGTCTGATTGCCAGCTTCGATCGATTCGGTGACAAACTTCACAGCGCCGTCGGACATCAGCACATGGCATCCGCCTTGATGGCGACTGCTGGGCGGGCAGATCCCCGTATTGAAATTGTTGTTGTTCATGCACAACGGGCTGTTCGGTGGGCTGATGGTATGCATGTGTCCCCACAGCGTTCGCATCATGTGCCACTTGTAGCCGCGGCGTTGCTCGGATTCCGTTCCACCACCTTGGTGAAGCGAGAATGTTGCGGACGCGCTCCAGAACTGAGGACGCTGAGGGTCGATGTGGGCATCGCATGCCTGAGCACCACCAGCGAACCCAGGGTTGGTTCCCGTCGACATCGCCGCACGCGTGGTCACATCGTTGTCACCCAGATCGGTGTTACACTCACTTGCGGCGATCGTGTTGGCCAAGCCGTCCAGGATATCACGGAAACCCATTTTCGCGCGGGGAACGAAGACGCCTCGGTTTGCCGCTCGCGATTCTTCGAACGTCGCCGAGCTCGAGGAGCCGTCATCATTGAGCGGTCCAGCGGGCCGGAACACCGAGTCACCGACACAGGCGACGTAGTTAGTCCGTGCCGCAGCAGGTAATCCAACACCGGGGTCGCTCGGGCATCGCAGCGACGCAACTTCGGTCGCCCATGGCTCGTAGCGGGCGATCGCTTGTTCACCTGCCCATCGCCGAGGACTTGGCCCCATTGATGGAAAGATTGCGCCAGTAATCGGGTCCTTCAGCGGATTGCTGATTTGTTCCCACAACGCTTGTTGTTCAATGAACGGCATCAGCCCAACAAGCCAGCTCAATTCCAACCGGTTATTGGACGTCGGTACCTGAGCTGCGCTGGTGGCGTCAGGCGTTCCGCCGGAACGATTGTTCGTTCCGGTGCCGTGGGTGGGCAGCTGATTGTAGGCCGAATGGTAGTTGTGGATCCCTAAGCCAATTTGTTTGAAATTATTGCTGCAACTCATCCGGCGAGCTGCCTCGCGGGCCGCTTGAACAGCGGGCAATAACAAACCAACGAGGACGCCAATGATCGCGATGACCACCAGCAGTTCCACCAGGGTAAAACCTGGACGTTTTTGAGCAGACATGGAAGACTCCGAAAAAGGAAAGAAAGGACAATGGATTCCGTTCACATCGCCGTTCCGATTGGATGCGAACATCCTTGTTTGACAAAACAAGGTCGGCTCGGCAAAGGGAAAAGAAGATTCGGCAAAATGAAGCCACGCTCCACAAGAAGCAATGATCTCCAAACGCGGGAGGCTACGATTATGACAAGGGGGACAGAGTGGTAGTGTGCGCTGATGTTGCTAGACTCCACCATGCATCACTACACTCCGATGATCGTAGCTAGTTGTTAATTCTAGCTGTCCGTTAGGGAGTGGATAGGCGCATTCTCGCTGCTGGACGCGGAAATGCGGCACAAGCTGTCGCTTGGGATCATCCGTATGGGGGACAGGCAGGGTTCGTCGTGCCGCCTAAGTTGAAAAATCGGCACTAGTGCTGCGTCGCAGCTTACTTTTAGGGTAGCGGAACTCGTCAAGAGTTTCGGATCGGCGGGCAAATACAATGAAAGTCTTGACGACTTCCGCTACCACCAACCCCAATTCTTAGCTGCGACGCAGCACCAGGAAGGCTTGAGCACATCCTATATTGACGGGAACACGCAAGCGGCGGTCGCGGCGACATCGATCGATGCCGATGTTTTGTCGATGGAACGAAGCAACGGACTGACCAATGCAGCCCACCTTACGACTCGCCTAAATTCCAGATCCTGCGTGCTCTTGCATCTCGTATTTTGGGTGAGATCGGCAGCATTGCGATCATTTGATCCAAGTCGACCGAACACGGCACCCCCAGCACGAGTGTGTGCAATCGATCTCGTCGACGGTAGCGCACCTTCAGTCGTATCAGGTCCTGGCGATGGACATACAACTGGATTGCGACGAATTGGTCCGCTGTGATCCGCAGTCCCGTTTGACCATGTGATTTTTGCAGTCGGTCAGGTCGCAATGTGACGCTCGGAGGAATCACGGCAAGAATTCCGAATTGAACAACGAGCAACAGGAGTAGCATCGGTACCGCGGCAACCACACGCCACAGGTTGGGAATCACCAATGCCGGTACCGCAATCTTAAGCACGATTACAATCGCAGCACAGGAAACGAGGGTCCCGACGCAAATGTTTCTCATCGCATGGCGATTCAGTATGCAGCTGCGTAGCGATTGCCAAAGCTGGGGTACAAATGCCCAGCGAGGAACCGACCATGTGATTTTCGATGTTCGAGCCATTTCGCTACTCCACTAAAAGTGCCGATATCGATCCAGGGCACGAAATGGGTGGAAACGGGGCGCCGATTCAGCAATCCATTGTCGGTCCGCTTTCCAAGCTGAAACCGTCGTTGTTGAATGCGGTGTTTTTATGGGGCCGCGGCTACTCTCGCGTTGGCGATCACACGTGCGGCACGCTAACGGCTT
>CAXBHV010000624.1:0-4980 GCA_963974855.1 uncultured Rhodopirellula sp.
CCGCTTCCCTGGATCAATGCCACCATTACCGCGGCACATTCGCCGTCCATGCCGGGCTCGCAATCTTTCGCTTCCCCAAGAAAGAGCTCCAAAATCGCTTTCGCCCGCTTTCCCGCACCGGCTGCATGCTGCTCGGCGGTTTGTTGGACTAAGTCCAAATAATCACGAACGGATTGCTGCAGAAAGGCATCGACCAACGCTTCTTTGGTTGGAAAGTGGTGCATCAGCCCTCCTTTGCTAAGTCCGGCTTTGCGACAAACCGCCGAGAGGGTCACCGCAGGCAGTCCACCTTGCAGGATCAATTGCATCACCGCATCGAGGATCCGGGCGGTCGTCTCGGGAGCTTTCGTTTTGTGCATTCGCAGATAGTACCGACCGGTCGGTCGGTATGCAAGCGATCAGCGGGTCCGACAAACCATTGCCGGTATCAATTGCGTGCCACCGGAAAAAAGGTGTCGGACACCTTTTTGGCAAGATGGGTAAAGTACGGTTGCTTTCCCCCAAGTTGAAACTCAAAACTTTTCCTTTTTCAATAGAATTTTGAGTATTACGCAAGCAAACCCTTTACAAAGGCAGTCTACTGGGGGGCAAAGTTACTATCTCATCCGTTGTGGGCCGGCAAAGTGCCATGCACCCCCGTTAGTTCTATTGCATGCCTTGCCCGTCCGTTCTCATCCGTAGGTCAAGGTATGTCTTTAAAAAGAAGAAATCGAGGTTTCACATTAGTGGAGCTACTCGTGGTCATCGCAATTATTGGTGTTCTAGTTGGACTTCTACTTCCCGCCGTGCAGGCTGCTCGCGAAGCTGCAAGGCGAATGAGTTGCAGCAATAATTTCAAGCAACTTGGCCTGGCAATTCACAACTATCACTCCGCCTACAAGCAAGTTCCGACGCAAGGCGCCGGAACACAACCGGGTGCCGGCGACGCTTGGTTCAAGGCAAGTACGCAGGGGAATCGTTACCGACTGAGCATGTTGGTTGGTGCTTTACCATTCATCGAACAGCAGGCTCTTTGGGAGCAAATTTCCAATCCAAGTGCGGCCCGGACCGATGGCAACACCACGGCTTCCGTTGGCACCACCACAGCGCCTTGGCCGGCCATGGGACCGACGCCTGATCAGATTCAGTACATCCCGTGGGCAACGGAGGTACAGGCATATCGCTGCCCCAGCGACCCTGGCTTCGGACTTCCCGCGCTCGGTCGAACCAACTACGCCGCCTGTGTCGGTGACTCGTCGTGGCAGGTCTATTACGGACCTTACAACAACCAGCGCACTAAGATTACAACGGCACGGGCCAAGATGGCGCGGGCTTCTCACCGAGGTTTCTTCAAGCCGCTGCAGGCTACATCATTCCGAGACTGTTTGGATGGCTTGTCCAATACGGTCGCGATGGGTGAGATCATGACCGACCTTGGTGACATGAACAATCGAACCCAGGTTACCGAAAATGGTAAGAACAAGAGTGCTCCTGGGATTTCGCTTGGGAACATCCGCAATAACCCGTCGAGATGTTTGCCATTGGTTGACCCAGAGCGTCCCAGCTTCTGGCTTTCCACTTACAAGATGGTTTCCCGTGCCAGCTTTGGTCGAGGATACCGCTGGGCAGACCAAGGGCCGTTATTCAGTGGCTGCATGACGATCCTTTCCCCAAATCGTGAGATCTGTGGCCCCTACAACACCTTGGGCACGTCGCTGATCGCTACGATGTCCAGCCACCATCAAGGCGGATGTCATGTTTTGATGGGGGATGGTGCCGTCAAGTTTGTCACCGACTCGATCGACGCTGGCGATTCAACAGCACGTTCGATTAACCAGGCGTACAACCCTGGTGCCAAGAGTCCCTATGGACTTTGGGGTGCGTTGGGCACGCGTGCTAGCCGAGAAACGATCGATAGTGAGTTCTAAGCTGATCGACACGCAATTAGCCCTTTGGTTGGGCCGCCAACCAAAGGGCGATTGCCGTTGCCTCAACACATATTTTTTTATACGCCCTCAACCAGTGAGATCCATCAAATGAAAATCCTTTCTGTTGCTGTATTGCTCTTCTTTGGCTCAATCATCTGCGGATGCGGCGAAGAACCGAATCGGACGGTTACCGATGGCGCCGATGCGCAAGCAATCGCCGACTATGAAGCAGCTCTCGCGGTGGCCACCAGCGACGTATCCGAAGAGGAAATGACGGAAGAAGAAGAATAACATTGCGTCATTACAATGAATGTCCTTGGCTGCGCAAAACTCGTTCGTCACGTCGCGTGTCAACGGCAGCAGGTAGTCCCGCCCAGGCTAATCGTCTGGGCAGTGATTTAAGACTCGTCTTTGTCCTTGTCTTGGTTTTCGCTGGACAGCTGGGTCAGGTCTAACGTCGGTTCGATGGCGGCGGGGGAGTTAGACGCATCGTCACTGCGGCTACTCACACCGGAGCCTCGTTCGTGGCGTCCCCACCAGCGATCGCCATCTTCGATCGTCCAGCGTTTTGCCTCTTTGCATCGCAGTAGAAGCTGAGCGAGGTCGCGTGCCGTCTGAGGCCGCTTGGCTCGCGATTTTTCGAGACAACTCAAAATCGCATCTTCCAAATCACTGGAAACATTCGTGTTGCCACGTTTGGATGGAGGCACAGGAGCTTCGTCAATGTGCTTTTGACACAACTCGGTCAAGCCGGCCGCAGCAAACACCGGCTCTCCGGTTAACAAGAAGTAGGCTACGGCGCCGACCGCGTAGATATCCGTCCGGGCATCGACCGACATCGGGGCCTGGATCGCCTCGGGCGACATGTAGAGTGGCGTCCCGGCAATCCCACCGCCGCCGCCCATCATCGTGTGATGCGTTTGCGGCTCAATCGCTTTGACCAGCCCAAAATCGAGCACTTTGACCACGTCGGGCTCGCAACCACTTCGATTCAACATCACATTAGCGGGCTTGATGTCACGATGAACCAAGCCTTTAGAGTGTGCTTCGAAAAGCGAATTGCATATTTGCAGCAGGATATGAATCACGCGGCGTTCCGGTTGCGGGCCGTATTTTCGCACAAGCTCCTGCAAGTCGATGCCATCGAGGTATTCCATCGCGTAATAAAAAACGCCCTCGGGGGTACGCCCGTAGTCGTAAATCGCGATCGTGTTGAAATGGTTTAATTGACACGTGATCTGGACTTCGCGTTCAAAATGTTTGATCGAGTTTTCATCGATCTTGTCAGCGTGCAATAGTTTGATCGCCGTTGGCCGCCGCATCATTGAATGCCGGCCTTTGTAGACGACCCCCATGCCTCCTTCGCCGAGTTTGCCTTCGAGCGTGTATTGTCCCAACTGCTGTGCTTCGATCACCGCCGCGCGAGCTTGTCGCTGCAAACGGGCAACCACGACCATGAACACAAAAATGGCAATCGCACTGAGGATCAGCAGCGTGTAGATCAGCAGAAACGTTCGCTGCAGAATCACCAGCGGACGGAACGCCTGAGACGCCTCGACCTCGGTCGTTAACCCAATTCCGTATTTCGGCAGCCAAGTCCAGGCACCGATCACGGGTACGCCACGGTAGTCTCGGTAACCATCGACATCGATTCCTGAGTTGCCTGCGATTGCCTCGGCCGCATTCTTTGTCATCGGCAATTGCGATCGCCGCACCTCGGGACGATCTCCAACGGTCATATCGACGCCGGGGTCACGGACCATCAGTTCGAGCATTGACTGAGAGTGCTCGCGATCAGGCAGCAAGCCGAGCAAAATGAGTTCTTCGTCAAACCGGCTGTTCGAGATCATCAGCCCTTCGGAGTTGAACGCATAGGTCTCACCCGAAGTGCCGACTTGGCCGAGTTGCAAGATTTGTGTGAATTCGCGTTCGGGCCGAATCTGCATCCCCAACACGCCAATGATCTGGAATGACGCGTCGCGGATCGGAGCGCAGACGTACATGGTGGGAACGCCCATACGGTTGCGACCATCACCACTTTTGAGCATCACCACACTGGGGAAGGGGGGCGACACGATCGCATCACCGTCGAGGGCGCGATCCAAAAAAGCTTCGTATTCGGGAATGTCTTGCTCGCCGATAAGTGCCGCGTGCGACGACGAGACGATGCGTTTCGTTTTATTCGCCACGATGTATCCCACGTAGTCGTGAGCAGCCATTGCGGCAGCTAACTCGGTGGCAAGTTGGGCGTGCAATTCCATTGCCGGCGCGTTATCCGCCGGCGCCCCAGCGACTGCAGTAGGCTGCAAAATTTCGTAAACGGTTTGACGGACTTGAGCGTCGTTTGCCAACGATTCCGCCATCGATTCTTGAACGGCGAACCATTTCTTCAGCATCTCGGTTTCCAGAGTCACCAACGACTGCAACCCCGAGCTGACGTTGGCCTTGATCGTCGTTTCGATGGCGTGGCGGACTCCGAAGCCGATCACCGAGAGGATAACAACTGCAATAATTGGCCAGATCCACAGCTGCTTTTTCAAAAATACCCCGGTTCGCGTCACCGTTTTCGAGATACTCCGCGAAGCCCATGTCATGTGGGCCTGGGGGGGCGGCGATGGACGCGTCGAACGGCGAAACAGGTTCAGCGGATTCATAGGAGCAGCGTTTCGGGCGCGGCGTCAGGTGACGGCAGGATGCGGTGGTTTATTGGAGTCCTTTAGATTAGTTAAAACTTTCGACGATTGTGTGGGCCGTGGGAACCGGCGAGTGAAATCAGTCGGGGGGGCAAAACCGACAGCGGCTCGAGAGTTGCTCGTCGATATGAGTAACAATGACGGAGTGGGCTGAAATATTACGATGCGGAGCAAGCACTTAAGCCCGTGAGGTCAAAAAAAATTCGGGGCGACAGATTGAACGCATTCTCTGTAACTCGAGCGAATGGATGCATTTGTGTTGCTGGATTTGTACTTCGATTGCCCCCGCTTCGGCCTTTTGAAGTTGCGTTATTGTCGTTTTTCCCAGCAAATCATAACCCGACACGTCAGTTTTGAAGTTGCGACATTTTAAAGTGCCG
>CAXBHV010000625.1:0-4976 GCA_963974855.1 uncultured Rhodopirellula sp.
CGAATCCTTGATCGGGGAGCCAACTACGGCCGGCCGAATCGATTGAGGTAGCTGACCCTCCAGCGTTGATACGTATCGTCTCGCCTGCTTTGTCAGATTCGTGTTGCGGGATAATCTCGATGGCCTTGATTGCGGGGTTTTCAACTCGCGGCACAAAGGAAATCTGGATCTGGCCGGTAACTATTTCGACCGGTACAGATTCGACATAAATACGATTGGCCCCGCCAGCTCTCTCCCAAATGTCAAAATCCTGGAATTCATTCCCGTTGATATTAAACGAGAACACTCGCTGAGCGGGGCCGGTAACTCGCTGAAACGTCTCTGCAAAGTAGAGGTTTACAAGGTATTTTCCATTAGCAACCTCATGGGAGAATGATCGCATTCCCCAGTGTTCGCTACTAACGAGGAAATTGTCGAGTGCCGCTACTTCGCTAGACTTAAGCTGGTTATCAACGAAATCGTGGCGCCAGAGGTCCGGAGTCTTGGACTGTCGAAGTTGTTGATAAACAGATTCTGTTTCGTCAAACGATTCCTCGCGGTGGCCACCCGAAATCGACTGCGAATCCTGGGCATTTGCCGTTGTTCCGAAGAGAACAAATAAGAGACACCATCTGTAAAGTTTCATAGTAAATTCAAAACCCCGGCTAGTGCAGTGGAAATAATCGCTGTGAACAATTCTCCGGCGTTCCTGCGGTCAGCTTCGGCAACACGGTGGAAACGAGTAGGCCGAGTCGCCTGTATTGGTGTAGTGCGAAATCCGCGCGCAGCCGGGGCCTAACAATTTGCGAAAACTTTTCCGAACCAGAAAAAGCACTCAATTTGCGATACTCGCTTCTGCGATACTCCGCATTTGCCGAAGTCGAGGGTCGATCGCCGGCGTATGACCTTTCACGATGATGCTCGCCTCACGGTGATTGACTAGAAACTCGATCCAGTCAATCCAGGGCATCCTCCGCATTGCCCAAACGATGGTAAGCCAACGCAATGAGTGGATGAGCGATTCCCCTACCAAGCCAATTCACCTCATTCGACTCCTCCAGACGTTGAAGTGCGAGCTCATAACTTCCGGCTCGCAAATGCGCCCATCCGGCAACGTAGAGGTTCACGCCGTAGATCATTTTGGCGTACATATGTTGCTTTCTGGCGGAGCCATGAGTCAACTCGGTACCGTCTGTGTCACGCATGGCAGAAAGCACCTGCTCGGCTCGATCAGCCAACTCAACGGCGGCTGACGTCGAAATATCACCAACCAGCTGCCCCCGAGCGGCGACGGCCAGTGGATCGTTTTTTTCGGAGCGTCGAAGTTCTTCGTACAATTTCGTGTAGGCAGCCGGTTGTCCCGCATAGAGCAAGAGTTGCGGAACGCCGGACAGTTCAGCCTGTTCAATCGGGATACCGATTTCGACCGCCTTGGCGAAATCGGTCGCGGCAGCATTCCAACCAGACGACGAAATATTTCGGTAAAACTTCCGTCGCTTCGGTGTATGCATCGTACGCATCGGGCCACCGCTGGGAATCGGCATTTGCACGCCCCGAAGCCAGCAGGACAGTCGACGTATTGAGCCGCTGGTTGAACGCTTCAAGTTCCTCACGGGCGTCCTTTGCAGCACCCTCGGCCGCTCTCGCTTTTTCCAGAGCGATCTCTTTCTTATCACGTTCGTTCAGCGCCGAACGTGCCTGCCAGACGCTTACCGCGGTTCCAAGGATTAAGGCAAGGGCGACCAGCGAAGCAGTTGAAATGGCGACCTTGTTTCGACGTGCGAACTTTGAGAATCGATACCTCGTCGACGGTGGGCGAGCTTCGACGGGCTGGTCCATCAGGAATCGCGAAACGTCTTCGGCCATCGCGCCAGCGGTCGAGTACCGACGGTTCCGATCTTTATCCAAAGCCTTCATCACGATCCAATCAAGATCGCGCCGCATCGCCGATGAAAGTCTGTCTGGATCAAGCCGACGATTGACGGCGACAGTGCTTGCCAGTTCGTTATTCAGCGTGCTCAGCCGAGTACTAGGGCGAGGAGGCTCTTCTTCGCGAATAATCCGGCGAAGTTCATCAAAGCCTGCGCTTTGCAGGCGATCAGGAGGAAACGGCGTCGAGCCTGTCAATATCTCGTAAAGCAATACACCGAGTGAATAGATGTCGCTGCGTGTGTCAATATCCCCGGTACTCATCGCAGCCTGCTCCGGACTCATGTACGCCGGAGTGCCAACCATCGAAGCAAATCGGGTGTAAATCGTCTTGACGGTAAGACTCTGACCGATTGCTTTTGCGACGCCAAAATCGATCACCTTCGCCAAAGGTCGGCCATCTTGGAGGGTGACCAAAATATTGGAGGGTTTCAAATCGCGGTGGATGATTCCTTTTTGGTGCGCGTGTTGAACGGCATGGCAAATTGCCATAAACAGTTCGAGCCGCTCTGGCATGTCAAGCTGATGATTGTCGCAGAACTCGGTAAGCGGCACGCCGCGAACCAGTTCCATGACGAAATACGGTTGAGCTGACTCTGTTACCCCAGCGTCGAAAACACGCGCAATGTTGGGGTGATCCATCAACGCAATCGCCTGCCGCTCAGCGTCGAAGCGCGCAAGCACTTCGCGAGATTCCATTCCCGGTTTGATGACCTTGAGTGCAACACGACGGCGGACCGGTTCTTGCTGATCCGCAACGTAGACGAGACCAAAGCCGCCTTCGCCAACCTGCTCCCTCAATTTGTACGGACCAACCATCAAACCGTGCGTCGTTAACTTCTCGAACATCGTTTGCTGATGCCGTTGGCATGAATGCAGCGACGAGTGGTCGGTCAACGGGATTCTCTTTCCGATCATTCTCGCGCAGCAACGCACACACGGCGGTCAAAAGCTGATTGTCACCTGCACACGCATCCTCGACATACGCGACCCGATCAACCGGAGATTCAATGTCGAGTGCGTGGAAGAAGATCGACTTTTCTGATGTAACTGCCATTGTGCGTCAACAACTAGTAGCAAAATCCGCGAGGGCGTTCGTTTGAGAATTAGCCCGAAATGGCCGTGAGAGCAGTCCGGACCTTCGTATCGTAGTGCGAATTCCAGAAGCCGCCGGGGACAGAAATTTCAACTTTCCCGTTTCGGATTCAATTCGCGCCCCAGCCATGCACGGGCAAACGCCCAGTTTCGTTTGACGGTTCGCGGAGACATACCGAGCGCTTTTGCGGATTCTTCAACCGACAACCCGGCAAAGTATCGCAATTCGACCAGCTTGGCCATTTCCGGTTCGCTTTCGTTAAGCTTTGTCAGTGCCGCATCCAAATCGAGCAACTCGTCGACGTTGGCTGAGTCAATGATCGCATCGTCTTCAGCGATCTCGAATTTCCCGCGGTCACCACCCCGTTTAAGACTTTGGCGCCGCCGAGCGTTCTCTATCAGTATCCGCCGCATGGCTTCCGCCGCCGCTGCAAAGAAGTGGCCACGACTATGCCACTCCGGGACATCCTCAGCACCGACCAAGCGCATATAGGCTTCATGCACGAGAGCCGTCGGTTGCAAGGTCTGCCCCGCCGCCTCTTTCTTCATCCTGTGACCAGCGAGCCGACGCAGTTCGGCATACACCAGCGGCATCAACTCGCTGGCAGCGGCAACATCTCCTTCTTCAATCTGATTGAGAATCCGAGTAACGTCTGGCACAAAATACGATCTATTGAGGTGTGTGGGTAGCATGTCAACAATTGATAGTCGCAATTGTACCTTGATTAAAATGTCCAGGCAAACCGACAGCATGAAGGCGAGCGACTTCGAGCAGGAGGTTGCATCGTCTTCAGCATCTTGCCGAATCCGCTTATTCGCAACGATCGCGGCCACCGCTGTCAATCTTGGTGCCAAGCGAATTGGGTCCGGTCGATGAAACCTGAGCAACCTCCGGTGTCGGCCGCCGGAGCGACGCAAGTCTGGAAAAAAGAACTGCCAAGAAAGAGTCCGCGCACCTTTTCTTCCCCGCAGCATTTGGGTTAATTCTCGCTGGCCAGCGACTCTCGATTGCTGTCGCAGATGCCCATGGCCGATGGCCCATACCAATTGTTTGACTCGCACTTCCAAAGCGTCTACCTTATTTCTTCCTTGACGACCACTTGGGACAGGGGACTTCACCAGGAACTCCTGCGCGTCAACCGTAGCGATAAACATTCAACCGAGGCGAGCATGGTCTATACGAATCACAGCAGACGAAGTTTCAAACGCGGTAAGTTGGTCCTTGAGTTGCTTGAGCAGCGACAGTTGTTAGCTGTCGTTGGACCGGCAGCGACTGGGCAAGTGATCGACAATCCACTCGACGGACAGGCAAACTCGGTCATTGAGAATTGGGCGGCCACGTATAAGGTATCAGGCTCGCGGGAAGCCCGCGCTTTTGCCGAGTACGACATTCAGACGCTAGTCGCACGACCATCGTTGTCGGTTTTGGAGTTCAATCTCAATGTGCCGCAGTCGCTTGCTGGCCAGCGCGAGTTGCGACTGGATTTCTATGCGGGTGACGGCCAAGTGACGTTGGATGATTATGAGGTCACATCGATTGCCAACCGAACGGTTTCCTATTGGTCGGCGGAGTTGATTCGTAATTATCAGCTGGATGTCACGTCGACTGTTCAGCAACTATTTGATTCCGGTGCGACTCATTTGGGGGTGCGGTTGAGTTCTCCGAGCGATTTGACTGAGACGCGTTTCAACGGTTCGTCGCTTGCTCTGGACGAGTTGCAACCGCAAGATGGGATCCGTGGTTACGAAATGGTGCCGAACGCGATTCTCGCTGACGGAACTGACGCATTTCGAGTCCAAGTCGATGTAGGCGGAGATGTTGGGGGAGTTTCTGTTGATGCCTACCCGCATTGGTTGGTCGATCGGGTGGATGGTCAAGTCGTCTTGCGAGATGACGGTCTAGATGGCGATTTGTTGGCGGGCGATTTTGTGTACACGAGTCCTGAGTTTCGCTGGCCAGCCGACCGAGCATT
>CAXBHV010000626.1:0-4973 GCA_963974855.1 uncultured Rhodopirellula sp.
CGCTCGCTATAAGCACGATAGTTTTTGGTCGCCAGGTTACAAGCAACAGTTTGCCGAAAAGGATCGCACCGATGCCGTGTCCGCCGATGATAAACGCCGCCATCTACAGGTCCAGCGAGGTACCGAAGCGCAGTGGTGCATCTTTGACTCGATCATTTCATGCATTCACGCCCAGCGATTCCAAGCGTCCGGCGATCCGCAGGACTTAGCGTTGCAACTGCGTTATTTAAATCGCGCGCTACAGCAGCTCACTTCCGTCGATAGTCTCTTCGGTGCGTACAAATGTCCCGAAGCGTACTACATCGAGGACTTGGACACGGGCGTCTGGATACCTAACGACTCGACACCACTGCTGTGGAGTCAAGCCAATCTGCGTCTCGCACTCCACTTCGCCGAGATCACCGCAAAACAATTGGCATCACCGTAGTGGACGAGGCGACGAGTCCCCGCATCATCGCAGTGGACGAGGCAACGAGTCCCGGATCACGGTCGTGGACGAGCCGACGAGTCCCCGCGACTAAAACGACGAAGGGACTCGTAACCTCGTCCACTACAGTGAAGCGAAAATGCAGTTAGCGGCTACTCTTCAAATGGACGGCGAGCTCGGGAACCTTGGCTTGGATTTCGGTGACCGCGAGGTCGCACATGCGAGTCGCGCCGAGTGCATTAAAATGAGTGTTGTCCGAGTTGCCCTCGGGAAAGCGACTGTATTCGCCTGGAACCGTCCAGATGAACAGCTGCTCCGAACGCGTTTTGCCAAGCCGCTCGAGCAGTTCGCGTGATCGAAGCGTCATGTCTAACAGGGGTGCATCGATTTCGTTGGCGAGTTTGCGAACCGCTTCGGGGTACTCGCCGTGGGTAGGTTGCAGTACACCTTTGTCGTCGAAAACTCGTCGCACGACGGGCGTCGCCAGGATGGGAATCGCGCCGAGTTCGCTCGCTTCTTGCACATAACGCCGTAGATTTTCGGAATAGCTGCCGAATGGATCGGTGTGGCGGGCCTGATCAGACTTTTCATCATTGTGTCCGAACTGAATGATCACATAGTCGCCCGGCCGAATCCGCTGCAGCACCACATCCCAGCGTCCTTCGCTTCGGAAACTCTTTGAGCTGCGTCCATTCGTGGCGTGGTTATCGATCGTGACGTTTGGATTGAAGTAGAGCGTCAACAATTGTCCCCAACCTCGCTCGGGATTTTCGGGGATCAGCGGTTTGTCGGCCATCGTCGAGTCGCCGATCATAAAAATGGTAACTGCATCCGCCGCCGTCGCCTCCGAGGGAAAATGGGCAATGCCGGCCAGCAAGGCAACCATTGCAATACAGCGAAGTAGCCTGTTCAAGTTTCGGTCTGTCATGGTGTTTCTCTTGTTTCGTTTTATTAGAGTCGACCCGTCGATTGTATCGAATGAAGATCGGGATCCAATCCGTAGCGAAAGTCGCCAAGACTTTTGAGGCATCGACCTTACTGATTTGGGTAATGTCCGTTAGGCCCATTGAAACGGATCGCGTGAGTCGTGATCGATTACACTATTGGTATCTTGTCTGAAATAGTGTCAATGGAAACGTGTAGAGGGAATACAACATGAATGCTCGCACGCTTTGTACACGATGCCGATTCTCTGGGGCGACTGTGTGTCTTTTCTTGCTTGTCGCTTGCATGGTGGGACGGGTTTCTACCTCCCTACTGTTCGCGCAGGAAGACCACAGTCCACCCAAGTTAGAGGATCCATTGGCGATCCAGCTGTTGGAAATGGATTTGACTGCAGCGGCAAAAGTTCTGATGAGGCATGACTTGGATGACGACGGGCAGTTGAGCAAATCCGAGTGCGAGAGGCTGAAATGGAGCAGCGAAGACATTCGCCCCTATGATCTCAATCGCAGCGGCGATCTACAGCGAGTCGAAATTACACTCAAGTTCGCTGCAGAACGTAAGGAAGCAGGGATCGTTCAGATGGATTCCATCCTGGCCGACCGTTACACCAAACGATACGACAGTAACCGCGACGGTAAGCTGCAGCTTGAGGAGCTGGAGGATAACACGTTTTCAGATCAGATCGATTCCTACGATCGAAATTCCGATGACGAACTTTCTCCCGATGAATTGATTCGCGGATTGGCGTTTGAACGCAAGTTTCGCGACGAGCTTGGAATCAAGGGCTGTGATCAAGGCGGTGCGATGTCGCTGATCAACCGTGGCGACGCCAACGGGGATCGCCAGTTAGCCAGTGACGAATTGGATACGGTGGACTTGAGTTCGGCAACGATGATGTTTGATCGAAACAATAATCGATTGTTGTCCGTATCAGAGCTGGCGGAATATTTGGCGGATCGTCGCAAGCAAATGGGACTGACGCCGTCTGACCAACTACTCGCACGCAACGTGATCAGGAAAGCCGATTCGGACAATGATGGATTCATTCCGGCGAACCTGTTTCGGCAAGCCGACAGCGACTTGTACCTCGGCAGCCCCGACGAGAACAGTGATGGAAGTTTAACACTCTTAGAGATAGAAACGTATTTGGCGAAACAACGCAAGCGTTTAGGATTCGATGACGAGGCTGCCCAACGAGCATCGATATTGATTGCAAGAAATGATTCCAACTCGGACCGTAAGCTTTCCGAGTCGGAATTGGTCGCCAGCGGCGCGAACCGCGATAGCCCTCTGTCACCGCACAAGCTTAAATTAATTGATCAAGATGGCGACACGGCGATCGACATGAAAGAGCTCGCTCGTTTCATACAGAAAACGGGTCGATGATGATCGTGTCGCCCCACCCGTTTGTTGAGCAAAAAAAGACGAGGCGGGAGCCTACGAAAGCAGTGCATTCCCGGGTAAGAGTTTGGGAACGAGTTTCTCGTAGCTACCTTCGCCAGAAGGTGGTGATTCGCATTGGACGCCAACAATCCACGCTCTGGCGAGCGTAGCTACGAAACGCACATGCTGTAGTTTGCTGCCTTATATTCGTTCACAGCGTTAGCCAGGAGCCTGAAAAGGAGCGTTTTTGGGTAGTGCCATGCCAATCAGCGTCAGGCACATCTACTTCGCCAATATCACAGCGAAGCGGTTGATCTATTTGGGCGTCTGGTCATCGGAATTCTTTCGATCGTGTTGACGCGGCGACTTGGGCTCAGTCCGATCGTGGGATACATGGTTGGCGGATTGTTGATCGGCGAACATGCGTTGGGATGGATCGTCGAGAGTCCGACAACGCATTTGTTGGCTGAACTGGGCGTGGTCTTTTTGCTGTTTGACATCGGTTTGCATTTTTTGCTCCAGCATATTTGGGACGCACGTCGAGACATCTTTGGACTCGGCCCGATCCAAATCGTGCTTTGTGTGATCGCGTTTGCAGGGATCGCTTTGCTGTTCGGATTTTCGTTTGAAATCGCACTGCTTGTCGGTGGTGCACTCGCCCTGTCGTCGACTGCGGTGGTGCAGCCGACACTTCAGGAACGACGACAAAACAATTGCCCGGTGGGACGCACGGCGACCGCGGTACTGATTCTGCAAGATGTGTTTCAAATCAGATACGAAGCGATTGAGAACGACTATGATCGGTTCACTGCGGCCAGTGTCGATGGTTACCAAGTCACGTACGGTGACTTGCACGATCTGCGTCTAGCCCAAACGATGTCGATGAATGAGCGATCGTCAATTGTGATTGCCGACGCCCGGCTTAACGTTTCGCAACAATTGATGCCGATTGTCCGCGAGCGGTTTCCGAATTTGACACGGTTTGTCTCCATCGAAGACCCGGCGCAGGCGGCTGCGTTTGAATCGATCGGGATGACCCCCGTCGTCCATCAGGGCGGCATCGTGGGGCTTTCGTTAGCCCAAGCGGTGCTAGAATCACAAGGCGTTGACGAAGGAAAAATCGATGATTGGCTAACGCGACGGCGTCAGGAGTCGGAGCTTGAAGTGATATCGATTTCCTAGGTTTAGGGACATTCAGCCAACGCCCCAACCCGCTGATCCTGAAATCAAGAAGCAGTTCTCTTTTTGGCAGACGCGGGCCTCTTCTAGGCTAACGCAGGCTCCGTCAAGGCCGACGGAGAATCGTTTTCTCGACTTTCGGGGTAAATCGCATATCATGGAGAAGCTAGTCCCCATTCCGGGGGTTCTGAGTAGATAGGCGGTGCTCGAATCGGTGGAATAGATGAGTCAACGTGACCCGGTGCATGTGGATGAACTGAATATCCAACAACTCAGGACGCTGTGTGCCGTGGTGGACCTTGGCAGCTATTCCGCCGCATCCCAAGCGGTGGGGCTTTCCACTCCTTCACTGTGGGCCAGGATTCGTGCACTGGAGAATTGTTACGGAGCAACGCTGTTTCACAAACGAGGACGCCGGATCCTGGCCACGCCGGAGGCGATTCGACTTTGCGAGGCAGTCCGGCCGCTGATCGCCGGATTGGAATCAACGTTCGAACTCGTCGGCCCGGCCGCGCAGGCACGGCCACAACGGATCACGTTGTTGACCGGAATTCGCATGGCGTTGGAAGAACTTTGCCCCGTGCTGACCGATTTCTGTGATCGTCATCCGCAGATCACGCTGTGTTGGCAACACGCAGGTAACCAAACCGCTCAAGAAATGTTGGTGGCGAATGAGGCGGATATGGCGGTCATGCTGGAACCTTCCGCTGCTCAGCGGCATCGGCAAGTCACGATCGAGCACGCTTACGAGATCGAATACCTTGCGGTCATGCCGCAGGGCCATCCGTTGGCGGCATCGGCAATGCGTTGGACCGACTTGGTCGCCTATCCGTTGATCACGGGTAACGCAGGTGCGTTCGTTCGAATCGCCTTGGATAATGCGCTCGCACAGCGGGACCTCTCTGAAAAATATCGTGTGCGGGTCGAGACCGACAATAGTGCGGTGACGATCGCCTGCGTCCGAGCGGGGCTGGGTATCGGTGTGATCGCCGGACGCGTTGACGGTGCCCTGCTGAGCGGATTGTGCTTCCGCTCGCTA
>CAXBHV010000627.1:0-4968 GCA_963974855.1 uncultured Rhodopirellula sp.
CTAGTGCAAAAACGGCTAACTACTTCGGCGGTCTCTGCAGCTTGGCAGAGGTGACAGAACATTGTCGCCATGCCGCATGCTACTTCTGGAACCTCGTTTACGGCTTGAAACGGTGCAGCACTTCGCCTGCGGGGGTTGTTAGCCGAATGTTTGACAATTGCATCTCTCCCGCGGCTCGCGAAGGATCAATGCGAATCGCTTGCACTGGTTTTGCTGGTGAAAACTCGATCACGACCTCGTGGTCGTGCTTTGGCTCGAAACGAACACTGCGATCTCGATAAAACGCGGGCGCGATGCCTTGTTCGTGCCAGAAGATTTGTCCGTAACCGGATGATTGTGATCGCATCGTGAATCGAAGCGTCAACGGTTGCTGCTGGATTGCTTTTGGCAACGAACAGGAAAAATAGGGATCACCACCGCTGCTGGTGACAACAAGCACACCATCGGTAACCGCAAGCGTGCAAGTGCCATCGGCTTGCCAACCCGCAACCGGCTTGCTGCGAGGACGCGTGGGCTTTTGAGACGCTGGACTTGCGGTGTTTTTGATTCTCCCGACCCCTTCTTGCTGCGGTTGATACTTTGCCAGATCAAAATTTTGGTTGGGCAGCGGTAGTACGGCGTGAGTATCGATAAGGAATGTCTCGATTAACGCGTCCATGGTTTCAACGCGTTCAGGGTACTTGGCCGACACATCATGCTGCTCTCCGAGATCTTCGCTCAAATTAAATAACTTGTAGCGATGGTTTCCGTCTTTTTTACCGTGAAAAATACGGATCAGTTTCCAATCGTTTTGGTGTACGCTGACCGAGGGTGGGAGCCACTCGGGAACAGGCGGGCTGTGCGGAAAGAAGGTAAAGATGGCTTCGCGCTGGAGCGATTCCCCTTGCAGTGCGGGCACGATGCTGATGCCATCAAATTCCTGGTTCGGCTGAGGTGCAATGGACAGCAGTTCCAATAGCGTGGGGTAGAAATCGCTGCTTTGAATCACTTCATCACTACGCGAGTTTGCCTTGACGACTGCTGGATGCACGACAATCGCCGGTCCGCGAACGCCTCCTTCATACATCGTCGCCTTGCCGCCTCGCAGCGGTGCATTGCTCGTCGCCGTGGTGCCGTCCACTTGGTTATACATGTTTCCACCGTTATCCGATGCAAACACAATGATCGTGTTCTCTGCAATCTTCAGTCGGTCCAAGGTATCGAGCAATGTGCCGACCGCATCATCCATGCTTTCGATCATTGCGGCATAGGTGGGGCTACGCTGTGGATCGCTAGGGTCAATCTTTTTCCGGTATGCGTCGATCAACGATTTCTTGGCATCAAAGGGAGCATGAACGCTGAACATCCAGTAATTCAAAAAGAACGGTTGGCTCTTGTTCGACTCGATGAACGTCACGGCTTCCTCGGCCATTCGATCTTCGATGTGTTCGCTCGGCGTGTTGGGATCGAAATCGGGGTATTTCCAAGGCGCAACGTAACTGCCTGCGGGACCCGGTCCTGGCCAATGCGGAACGTCGACATCAAATCCATGCTGTAGTGGTGAGTATGGTTCCGCCCCGAGATGCCATTTTCCGAAATGACCGGTCACGTACCCATTGTCTTTGAACATTTCGCCAAGCGTGTAGTACTCGGTCGATAACCGCGAAACCGAACTCGGAAATGTTGCCATTTGGTTTGCGGGGCCGGTTCGCGTTACCGTTGCCTCGAGAATCACTTGGGGCAAATGACAATTAGGAGTGGTGATTCCGGTTCGCGCCGGGCTAAGTCCCGTCAGGATCGCGGATCGCGTTGGCGAGCAAAGCGGACTTGATGCATACGCATGTGTGAACGTCATCCCACGCTTGGCGAGTCGCTCGATATTGGGTGTCTTGTAAAACTTGGTGGTTTTAAACAGCGTCGTATCGCTCCAACCCAAGTCGTCCGCCAAAATGAACACCACATTTGGTTTCGCTTCGACTGCGGCTACGGACGCGGTGAACAGGAGCCATACAACTCCCAAACACAGACTCCGTTGCAGAGTAGATGGCAGGCGATATGAATTCAATTTTGGTGTCTTCACGAAAACTTCTAAGTTTTTGGGAGGCATTGAGTATCGGATCCAAAGCAAGCATGGTAATCAAGACGCGAGCTAGTGCGGGAGATCCGGAAAAGTTTCGAGTTCAATTGCATGAGAATCGGTCACGCCACATTGCTCATGATAGAGGACTTTGACGCGATTCCAATCGTCGCGGATCATCCAACGACTTAGTTGGACGATATTTGCGAGCGTCCATCTCCGCCGGGCGTGTTTTAGAATACTTGCTTCGAGCCATGCGTGGTCGAATCCTTCCCACTCACCGGCGACGCACAGCATATTCGGGATACAGACGGGATACACTTCGCGAAACAAAATCGACTCGATTTCCGACGATGTGTACGGCGATTCCGCGAGGAACCGAGCAATGCAGGACAAGTCATGATCCTGCAATTCAGTATCCAGGAAAAGATCCGACAGAGCACGCCAAACGGGGCGGCGATTTTCAATATCTTGATCGGCGGGTGTCATGGAATAAGGGATGGCGAGCGAAAGGCTTGCTACGTCACCGCATCGTCGCCGCTGGCACGCAGTGAGGGTATTGTGTCAATGATGGGGGCGCAGTGCCGTCTGCTGATCATTCCTCGCTCATCGAGTGCGCTTCGCATAACATGCGGAGAAAGCTCTCGACTTCATGATGCATCGGTTCATTGACCGAAACGATCAAGATGTTGTCCAACGCTGATATCGCAGCGGTTCCACCGGACGATTGCCATTTCGTAGGACTCAGTGTTTCCCTCATCACCTCGACAATCTCCTCGCTCTTGTCCTGCATCGCTTTTGGCAAACGATACATTTTAATGACGCGGCGTTGCTCGGATGCTTCCGCAGTTGTGATCACAAGCACCTCGTGCTCGATGACGTAGGTCAGATCCAAGCTTCGTAACATCAGTCGCAGGGCGCTGCGTAGCGTGACGTGCTCTAACGCTAACGTCACGGGAACGTCGGAAGCGATCTCCATTTCCTCCAGCGCTTGCCTATCGATCACGATGGGGATTTTGTGCATGTCTGAAACGTTCTGCATCGCTTCGCCCAACGGAGTCTCGATAAATTGGATACTCGTTTCATCGTCTAGCGACGCGAGAATACGAGCTTCCGATGCATTATCCGATCCGATCGTCACGACTTGGTTTGGTCCAATCGGCGGTCGCTTCGCCGCACGCTGCATCTTCGTCGGCTTCGCGTTTACGGAGATGGGCTTCGGTTGATTTGGTGCTGCGAACGGATCATGAATCTCGGTCGCCCCGCCTCCGCCAAAGGGATCTGACGACTGAGCAAACGCAAGTGAGCTAATCGACATTGCAACGACAGTCACCACCAACAAACGCATTCTTGACATCGCGGGACCTCCGAACAGAGAAAGAGAAGTGTCATGGAATCGTTACGAATCCGCCATCAAGAACGCGGATACCGAGTCCTTCGTGTTGTTGAGACTCGAGGATTCATGGCGTTCTATGGCCGTGATGTAAGGTACCACAATTTTAATCCACGCGCACAAATGAGGGATTTGAACGCACATCAGGTCACACCGATCCGATGAGCCAAGCTGTATTTTATGGCTTTCACCTTCGCGAACGCTTAAGGCTCTGCTCGACCTCTCCCTAACTGCGTTTGGGAGAGGTGTCAGACGCGCGAGTCACCTCTCCCGAGCGAAGCTTGGGAGAGGTCGCACGGGCCCTTTAGGCCTCGTGCGGGTGAGGGCGACCGCGCAACATCGCGTGCAGTGCGTCTCAACTTGCTCGGACGCCCTCACTAAACTGATCCTTGTCAATCGCAGGCAAAGAGATGCAGCGGAGTTGGCGTTGTGTATGTTGGCCATTCATTTGGACCAATGACGACTCTGCGTCGCTGGGGCCAACGGTTGTTCGTTCGTATTCCCTTTCCTTGTTTCCGTTGAGCAACGCGATGCCAATAAAGACTTTACGCATACTGGTTACTTGAACCTATGATAGCGGAAGCAAGCGGTTTGCCGCTGATACGCCGCACCCTAAAAATATTTGTCTTGGCAGGCCGATATTGAAGGTAGATAATCTCAATCTCAGTGGTAAACGACGGGTGAAGGGAATCTCGCCCTCGTCTTGCCGCATCGTGTTTCGATTGCGACCGCAGACGGCATCGCCGTTGCCCTCAGCAATTCCAGCATTTTGGGGTGTAAGGATTCGACCACAATTGCGTCTACTTTTCTAAGTTGTCTACGGAAGGAAGAAGCGAGACCCTTGGAAAGCAGGCACCATTATCGAAGGAGCTTGATTTGATGAAGACAATACCGCCATGCGACCTCTGGGGCATGAAAACCCCGACCTTTGAAATTGACCCATCGCCTAATTCGCAAGCGAAACGGACGCTGGTGGATTGGATCGATAGCAATCTGCAGACACTAACCGATTCGCAATCAAAATTCGCGAGTCCTCTTTCACTGCAAGACGAGCTTGACCCGCAAGAGCAATGTCGATAGACGGAGCGCTGTGAGCGACACCACGGCAAGCGATTATGTCTTTGCCGAGGATGGGGTGTCAGAAACTACAAAACCCGCCACGAATGGATTCATGGCGGGTTTTGCTTTCGGAAATTCATCGCAGTGGCTAGCTTATTCCCAGCCGACGGGCTGAGTCCAAGCTTGTTGCTTCTGGTCTTTGAACGATGGATCCACTGGCGGTTTGCTGCTGGTGACGACCGCTCGCACATAGAGTTCGTTGCCGGTCAATTTGTACTCGGGCGTTGCCGATTCGGATGTCGCGACAACCGCTCCGATGCGATGTTCATCGACTCCGTCCCCCTTTTTCAGTGTGGCAATGAACTTGGTCTCGTAGGTGGTGTCGGGCTCGGTTGCTATCGCCAGCGATAACGTTTGGCTTTCCTTGTCAAATTGGACATCGGACAATGTCACTCCGCTA
>CAXBHV010000628.1:0-4967 GCA_963974855.1 uncultured Rhodopirellula sp.
CGGTGCAGAACGATTTTCGGTGTGGATCGGCTGACATCACCATCACGACGCTGTCGGTTCCCAGCGTTGGATGAATAAAGTCCGAACCTTCGACCACGTGGTACCCGATTCGTCGATAGAACGAGGCAAGTTTTTTGTCTGCGTTGATTAGATTCAAACGAGAACCGAGGTGAACTTGGTCACGCCAAAACTCGCGCACCATGGTTCGCAGAGTTTTCATTGACGATCCACCGTTTCGATTGATGCGAAACTTGCATGTCGAAACAAGGCAGTCGTGATACCGCGACATGATTTGTGGAGAATAAACATGGGCACAATCAATCTCGCCATCGCTAGGCCGCGTCGCCGTCATCGCGCCAACGGGTTGCCCGTCGTAAAGCAAACTGTAGTGAAAGCTGTACGAATCAAAATCAAAATAGGACTCACCGCCACCATCGCGACGCACTTGCATCACTTGCTCGTGTACTTGATTGTCCGTCCCAAAGTCACGTGTGATGGTTAGGTTCAGCGAGTCGTCCTGGAACAGAAATCGATATTGGCCGGAAACGGCCACTTCGCTAGAACGCATTCCGAATCCATGCCTCGAATGCTCCTTCAGTGCGAGTGTTGCCCACAATCATCGCGGCAAGCGAAATGGTAAAACCTTCGACGAAGGAGCAGTCTCGATGGCCTTACACTTCTATGTGCGAAGGGACATCACGAGACATCCGCGGGACATGTGGGTGTCCCCGCGAAAAAACGGCTAAACGAATGCAGAACAAGGCGAATGCGAGCGAGTGAATGGCATCGCGACCTGAACAAATGACAACTCGCGACCGTCACTCGTCACCTCGCTTTGACCAGGAAACACGCGGTTGTAGGTGAGTCGCCTCTCTCGATCCGAGCGATCAGCAGACTAAGTTCGAACGCGAGAAAAAAAATGCGAAAGAATGCATTCCATGTCACTTCGCTGTCCCGCGATCAAAGCAGCTGTCTTGCTAATTTGGGATTGGCTGTGCGGAGCGTCAGTGCTTGACGTTGCCGTGACATAGCCTTTCATCGGGCAAGCTATGATGCTCATCGAAGACCCTACGACTGTCATTCTGTTTATCAGCATGTTGGTTGGCGTTCCAGCTGCAAGCGGCGCTCGACTTTCACGAAGTGACTTACGGCATCCTGCTTACGGCGTTTTTTCTGCGGGCATCCTGCCCTGATGCCCTCGGCGGCGACTCCCCTCGTGTTGGAGACTGCATCGGGGTTCAAACTGCAATCGCTTCGGTTTAGTGGCGATACGCTGCAAACGTCGCCGACCATCCGTGGTCGGCGTGCCTGCCGGCAGCTACCAGCGTAGGCTCGCCTGCGCCTTCTCGCTGTCGCTCGACGGCCTGGCTCGGGCGGTCGCTTCGCTCCCGCTGGAGTTGGAACACTGATTCGAGATTCAAACGTCGTTCACGTGGTCCGAGCGTTTCCCCAATGCAAGTTGGAACATCAACCGAGGTTCCGACGGCGTGGTTACATTTTTCGCTTTAGCAACGTGCACTACGCCGTCGGGTTCAGTCTTCAGGGGGAAACAAGTCGAACAGACGCTCGGCTTGGCGTATCTTCTGACGACGTTCGTCGTTCAGACGCAACGCGTCGATTGTCGCGATGCCGATCGGCGTCTTGCCCGCGATGGCATACTCGTCCCACTCGAAGTGATCCGACCAGAGATCGGATCGCGGATTGAACAACGCGATCGGTTCGGACGAGCCCGATTGGGGGACCGCCGTCCTATCTGACTTGTGAAGATTGCAGCTCGGGCAGGCCAATGCCAAATTGTCGGCATCGTCTGAACCGCCTGCCGATCGTGGAAGAACATGCTCGACGTGAAAAGTCGCACCCTGCAACGAACGGTGCATTCGGCAGTATTCACATCGACCGCCCGCTCGGGCGATCACGACTTGTCGTGTCTCGGTGGAAACCACGATGCTAGGAAGGCTTGCGACCAAGAAGATGGAGCGCTTCGGCTCGCACGAGCGAAAGTCGCTCGCTTAGTTCGGCTAATGCCGCCAAGTCGGCTTGCTCTTGGTCGGTGAGTTGGCCCTCGTTGTTGCGATCCATCAAATCTTGCAAACGTTGGTCGGCTTGCTCAGGCAAGCGGAGCATTGTGATGCTCTCGACCCATTGCAAGGGTGCGTCAACTGTCGTGTCCATCGGCCAATCTCCGTGTTGGGTGTGTCAGTCCATTGTATCCGCTGGACGAGAACTCTGCGAAGACCGACTTTGGGCGATCGTCGCGATGATTTCTTTGGTCGCGTTGTCCAGCATGGACCACGATTGCAGGACAATGCGTAGAGTGGCATCGACGTCCTCCGATGATCCCACTGCACCGAAAATAACACCACCACCTAGGCAAACCTCCGTTTTCCCCAACGTTTTGCGTGGTTGTGCGTCTCCTGCCGGGGCTGGTAGCAATTGTCGATCCACGTGAACACGCCAACGATCATACCCAGAAACGAAAAAAGCCCGCAAAAGCGGGCTTCTCGTGACACTAGCGACTACTTTCAAAGTACCCCCACAAGGGCTCGAACCTTGGACAAACGGATTAAGAGTCCGTTGCTCTACCAACTGAGCTATAGGGGCCTGTTTCGTGGGAAAACAATCGTTTCCGCCACATCAACGGGCCAATTTTAACAAGTTCTTGCGGTCTCGCAATAACCGGTACCCACAATTTCCAGCTCAGCCAATTTAACCCGGATTCGGACCTGGTAATGCCCGCAAAATCCCTTCCGCTTTGGTCCACGTTTCCGCTTCTTCGCTTTCCGGATTGCTGCGGGCAGTGATCCCTCCGCCGACCGGAATCTGCCACTGGCCGCCCGTGGCAGTGATAGTGCGAATCAAGATGTTGAATTCCGCATGCCCCGAACAACTGATGTATCCCATCGATCCACAATACGGACCTCGACGATCGGGTTCTAGTTCCGCAATCGTTCGCATCGCTTCGATCTTGGGGGCCCCAGTAATACTGCCGCCGGGAAAACATGCTTTGAGCAAGTCGATCACGCTGCAATCATCTCGCAACGTTCCCTCGACAATGGAAACCAAATGCTGAACGAATTGGTACCGCTCGACTTGGCACAGTTTGCGGACTTGAACGCTCTCGTCGCTACAGACTCGCGAAAGGTCGTTTCGCATCAGGTCGACGATCATGATGTTTTCAGCGCGATCTTTGATGCTCTGCTGAAGCGACTCGGCGAGACGCTGGTCTTCTGTGGCGTCTCCGGTTCGCGGCACCGTTCCTTTGATCGGCCGCGTCTGCACTGTGCGGCCGTCAAGTTTCAAAAACAATTCCGGAGAACTGCTCAGCACTTCGAATTCGTCACCGTGATAATAGACGCTGTAGGGAGCTGGATTTGCCACGCGAAGGCGACGGTATAACTCAGCGGATGACAGCACGGCAGGGTGCAACAAACGCTGAGCCAGATTGACTTGGAACGAGTCACCTCCGCAAATCCGCTGGACCACATCCGCAACCGCAGCTCGGAACGCATCACTGGTGAAATTACTAGTGACTTGGTTGCGGTCGCATTGATCGTGTGGATGACTCGGACTTATCATCCCAGAAGGATCTTCTAACGCGAGCGTGATTTGCTCTTCAATCTCATCGGCGCGATGTATTGCTCGCTGGGTCCGCTGTGGGTCCGCTGCGGTGCGACCGTCGCTGGAAAAGCCTTGGCAGATCAGCCACGACAAACCCTTGCCGTGGTCCATTGCAATCGTCCAGTCGTACAGTCCTAGCGACATTGCAGGCGTCGGCAAATCGTTGCGACACGACACCCCCACTTGCTCGAGCCAGGTTGCCGCTTCATAGCCAATCAACCCCGCAATCCCCCCCTGCATCGGTGGCAGATCAGCGACCTTGGTCATCGGTAAATGACGATACCACTGCTCTAGCACAGGCCAGGGATCGGGGTCCCCAACATCGGCGATTAGCGTGGCGATCGGATCCGACATCAGAAACGAGTAGCGAGGCAGCGGCAGATCGACATCAACGGGCGAGGTGGATTTTGGAACGGAATCGAACCACAAACAGCCTGGCCGGGCAGCAAAATGCGAAAAAACACGCTCGATCGAGAAATCGTCTGCGAGGCGGCGAATCACGGGATGAAAGGGGGTCGAGCGAGTCATTTTGCTAAGGCTATCATGAAGCGAGTGTTTCTCTAGGCGGCTTGATGCCGAAAAGTAGTCATGTCACGCTCGACCGCTTCACGATCGCGAGTGAATCAACGAAACTCTTTTCAAGCCGTTTGCTTCGTCCCCGGTACCGTTAACTGATCTATGCCGTTCACCGTGACTCATATTGCCGCAGCGATTCCGGTCGCTTGGCTATGTCGATGGCGACTGCCTTTTTCCGCGTTGGCGATCGGTTGTGCGATTCCCGATATCGCCGCATTTTATCCCGACTGGATTGATTATCTTGCGACCCACTCGATCAGCGGACTGTTGACGCACTGTTTGCCGATCGGGGTTGCGTTTTATTACCTGTATCAGTCGCTGCTAAAACGGCCGCTCACGGATCTATTGCCGCGAAGATTGTCGCAGCGGCTTTGGCCCTGGTTGAACAAACCGATCGATTTTTCGATTCCCGCCATCATCTTGGTCTTCGTGTGTGTCTTGTTCGGAGCCGGAACCCATGTGCTGTGGGACTCGTTCACCCACGGCGGACGATGGGGAGTGCAGCAGTTTCCCATTCTGAAAACAACGGCATTCTCGTTAAGCGATCGCCCGATTTCGTGGTATTCGGTACTGCAACACTTAAGCTCGTTGCTGTTTTTGCCACCGATGCTGTTGGGATTTTTTATCTGGATTTGGCGACAACCGCGTGACCCTGATCAGGCCCGCCATTTTCAATTGCCACGTTCGGTGACTTGGCCTGCGATCGGGGTGATGATCATGACCATGGGTGTTCATCTCGTCTGGGCACGTCAGCGATATCCGCACGATTCTCT
>CAXBHV010000629.1:0-4961 GCA_963974855.1 uncultured Rhodopirellula sp.
CCGGTGTTTTTGTGGATGCATGGACATGCGTAGCCAATGCAAGCCAATTTCCTAGCAATTCCTCAGGGCGTCGGAGCGGCAAACATCCATTGACGTGCCCTGAATCCTAACGGCTCCGCAAAAAAACGTCGGGGGCATTGTCCGCTGCGATTCTTGTTTGCGTTGATCGTTTTTAGAAACCTTCCGCACACCCACGTGGGGAATGCGGCTAGAATGTGGGGGGGGGCAACTAGGTGTACAGAGATGGGGGGATGGCCCGTTTCACCAACAATCCATCTTCCGTTTAACCGGTTGGTGCCCTCGCGTTGCCGATGTCGCTTCTCTACCGGTGTTTTTGTACACCAAGTTGCCGAAACGTTTCGTATTCGATGACCGTTGCGTTGTTGAAAAGCACCCTTTCTTTTCCTCTCACTCGCTCGATTCACACTCTCGAACTTAGGACACTATCATGAAACGCTTTCTCCGGAACAGTTTCCCTTTGCTGCTAGCCGCCGGGCTGGTAGCAATTCCTTTTGTGCTGATGGCACAAGACAAGGCCGAGCCGAACGCGGAAGCGGACGCGGGCAAGCCGGCCGAAGAAATCAAAGTCAGCGACATGACACTGGCCGATTTGATGATCGTCTTAGCCAGCCCCGAAGACGCGTTGCCGCCAGAGCTTTCCGCAAGTACGTCGATGTCTCGCTATTGTCAGTGGCTTGGGGTGATTTGAATGCGGTACTGATGACCGACATCGCACTGCAATTGCAAGAGGGCGAACGCATTTTGCGACGACCGCACCATGCCATTGCTTCCGCCGACTTGTTACAAGCCGCTGCAAAAATCGCGGGCGAAAACAAAGACGACGCGACACTGGCTCGAATCAAATCCGCCGCGGAAGCCGATGGCAACAAGGAATTGATCGGTCAGGTCGCGATGGCGGCGAAGTTGGGCGGTACTGCTCGCGATATGACTCCGTCGTTGCAGGTGCCTGTGGACCAAATTGACGCCGCGGATCTAGCGGATTTGCAAGGATTCTTGCTCGCCGTTCGCGCCGCACGCTTGGGTGGTGATGCCAAGGTATTGGAATCGTTGCGTGGAGAAGTCGACAAACTCGAAGGCGTGCCTAGCGCTCAAATTGAATCGCTAAAAAAGACGATCGACGATAGTTTAATGATGGTTAAGCAAGCGGGCAAAGTCGACCCCACCGTAGATACTCTCGAGAAGATTCGTGGCGCAACACGTGACTTCATCGGACACTTCGGCCACGGCAGCTTCCATGGTCACTTTGGCGGCCACGGCGGCCATGGTGGTGGACACTTCGGCGGTCACTTCGGTGGCGGCCATGGACACTATGGCGGCCACTGGGGTGGTGGTCACTCGGGATATGGCGGCGGACACTGGGGCGGTCATTGGGGTGGTCATGGTGGACACGGCGGTGGCCACTGGGGCGGTAGCCACCACGGACACCACTAGGTTCACGGTCATTCGCCTACCAAGAATGGCATGAACCAAGAATTATTGAAACGACAGCGCGACGATCACGCTGTCTCCATCGTCTTGGGGGATTCGTCCGGCTGCAGAGTGGAATATCCGAAATAGGCCGGGCGGACTTCAGCATGACGCTTGAGTTGCCAACCGGAAATATCGGAGGGATTGTTCTCTGCCGCTAAATGAGTAAATGACAGGCTGGAAGCCTATCCCACGTTGGAAGTGATGGTGATGACAGGCTAGAAGCCTGTCCCACATGGGGCTACTTTGGATGGGGACGACGCGATGAATATGAATGACGAAAATGAAATCGCTTCCGCTGAAACGTCAGCATCGAAAACTAAACCAAGCTTAAAAATCCAGTGGTTGGTCAGTCTACTGGTGGGCATCCATTTCTTTGCAATCCTGACCGCCGTCACCTCATCAGGCAGCGGCAAGTACACGTCGCCTTATGTGGCGATGCAGCTGAATGAGCCTTTTCAGCCCTATCTTGAAACACTGTTTCTGCGAAATGGATATCGGTTCTTTGCGCCCAACCCAGGCCCCAACTTTGTCGTCTGGTTTCGTTTGAGCTATCAAGACGGACGGATTCGTTGGATCGAGTTCCCCAAACGCCAAAACTTTGCCACTCCGTTGGCATACACGCGGATGTTGTCGGTTGCCAACATGGGGTCAACCACCTATCCCGACGAAGATGATCCCGACAAAGGTTTCGTCAACCCAGTGACGCAAATCTGTTTGTCGTCGTTTGCTCGGCATATCGGATCCGAAAAAGCGGTAACGCAATCGCTCCGTGACGAAGGCGATTTGATGTCGATTGAAATTTATCGTATTGCCCACCTTTACATTATGCCGGACCAGATTCGTGAAGGTTGGGACTATACCGATTTACGTCTGTACCAACCGATGTATCTGGGGGCGTATCGCTCTGATGGAACTCAGATTGACAAAGACGTCGTTCGCTATTGCAAAACGCCGATCTTAGTGAGCGACATGATTAGCAATGACATTGTGCCCGAGCTTTTCAAGATTCCTGTAGAAAATCAAACACCGGAGACTTTGTTAGCGGAACTTGACCGGCTTGGGATACCCGAACCGGTTCGTCGCTTGGTGTACCAAAACCCCGAAATGATCGCGTCCGACGCTGCCGAAGTGACCGATCACGTGCTGCGGGCACTCGGGCTTGATTCTGATGAGACTAATGAATAAGGGGCACTCGATGATGCAACGCTTGCTAACATTATTGCGTCCAGTGCAAGCCTACGTGGCACAGCTGTGGAAAACGCTGACTGTGGGCTGGAGTGATTTTTGGTTCACGCCCGTCGATCCTGCGACGCTATCGGTCGTGCGAATTTGCGCTGGATTTGTTGTCCTGTACATCTTTTTAAGTTGCGCACCAGAGCGATTAAATTTAATCGGGCCAAACGCTTGGATTGACTCTCAAGCGATCGGCAATTTGCAGCAACTGGGAACGGAATCGGCGGAAGGGACAGAAGAGTTCGTCGCACGATGGTGGGGGCAATCGATTTGGAACCATGTTCACTCCGAGGCCGCAGCATCGGCGTTGTACTGGGGCTTGGTGGCTGCCGCGTTTTGTTTCATGGTGGGTTGCTTTTCACGCACCGCCAATTTGTTGGTGCTGGTAGGCCATTTGAGTTTCGTCCATCGCAGCTACGTTGCCTGGTTTGGAATGGATTCAATCTTGGCGATGATCTTGTTGTATCTGTTGATCGGTCCAAGCGGGCAAGCCTATTCGGTCGATCGCTGGATTCGAAATTGGCGTGCAAAGAAATCGGATTCGCCGCTACCCGAAACGAGCGAAGACTCGTGGCTTGCCAACGTATCGTTGCGGATGATTCAAATTCACATGTGTGTGATCTATCTCTGTTCGGGACTTGCCAAACTGCAGGGCGAAACGTGGTGGGACGGCACGGCAGTTCTTCGATCTTTGATGGGCTACGAATTGGCGCCGGTGGACCTGCGTTGGTTGGGGAATTTCAGTGACGTTCAACTCGAGTGGTTTTCGTCGCTTTCGGTCGTAGCGACGCTGGTGTTTGAAATCGGTTTTGCATTTTTGATTTGGAATCGATTACTACGTCCGCTGTTGTTGGTAGGTGCCATTGGATTGCACATGGGGATCGCCACACTGATGGGGTTGATCGGATTTGGATTGATCATGATCACGGGATGCTTGGCGTTCGTTGCACCGTCGTCGATTCGCTGGGTGATCGGGGTACTGACCGAACCAAAAGCGGCATCGACCGAACCGGCATTAACCGAAACAGCTCCGACGGAGGATGTCGATGCGTCCGCGGAACTCTCTGGCGTCTGAGCCGATATTTTTTTCCCAGATGGCAATCGCAATGTGTTATCATGCAGTTGAGCTCCATGAAACCCTTTGGAGGAATTGTGATGAAAGTCTTACTCGCGTCCGATGGCTCGCCGCCCGCAAATAACGCGGCACAGTTGTTGCATCACCTGAATTTCCAACATCAGTTAAAGTTGGCGGTGTTGACGGTTTCGTTGGAGCCAGAGTTGTCGGTTCACGGCAACCCTCAGAACCTGCAACGGGAAGAACAGGAACAGGAATTTGTCGCAAGGCATCACGCCGAATTGGAGGAGCTTTTCGCGGATCAGTGCCAGGACTATTTTTCCAAACTCCATCAAACCGGCAACGTAGCGAAGTCGATCCTTGAGGTTTCACGACGCATCGTGGCGGATTTGATCGTGATCGGAGCGGTCGGCCATTCGTTGGTCACCCGCATGTTGTTGGGCAGCATTTCGGATCGTGTCGCGACCCACGCAGAATGTTCGGTGTTAGTCGTGCGACCGCCCGATAAAGACCACCGTCCCCACGTGTGCCCCAAAAAGATCACGATTGCTTACGATGGATCGTTGGCATCGCGTGAAGCGATCAACGAAATGATGAGTTTGAAGTGGGATCCAGATTGTGAGTTCAGCGTGCTCAGTGTTGCGCCAAGCTATGATTACCTGATGAGCGAAGGGGTGGCAGCAGGTGTCTTAGAGGATGAAGCGAAAGCATTGGAGCAGATGAAAGGCAAGGCCGAGTATATGGCAAAACAGATTTCAGAGACACTGCCAAAAACGCATCCGCATGTGGTCAGTTGTCAACATGAGGGCGAAGCGATTGTCCGCTTTTGCGAGCATCAGCAAAGCGACCTGGTGATCCTTGGGGACACCGGGCACAGCTTACTTCATGATTTGTTTCTCGGCAGCACCACAAAATACGTGCTCCGTCATGCACCATGCAGTGTATGGATATCGCGCCACCATCACACAATCCAAGGCGATTAAGACCGCGGATTGTGGCTGATCACTCCGCGATCAGAACGCTGGATCGCGGAGTCAACGAAATGTTTGAGGGTGAGCACTGGACTGCTAAAACTTTGCTGTAGTTGTAACTTTTAGTTGCACCGGCTTTCTGCCACCTCTCCACCAACTTCGTTGGGGGAGAGGTCGAATGGAGCCTTCAG
>CAXBHV010000630.1:0-4954 GCA_963974855.1 uncultured Rhodopirellula sp.
CTCGATCTCTGCGGACACCGTGGGGCTAGAACTCGATGGCGACGTGATCCAAGCGCCGATCGCAAAACTCGAAGGCGTCATCTTTGGCGGAACCAAGGTGTCGTCCAATCCCGGCGACATTCAAGTCGTGGATTGGTACGGATCTCGCTGGTCGGCTGCGGAGATGTTGCCGAGCGAAGCCGACGCACCGCTGCGTCTAAAATTGTCAGGCGGTATTACTCATACGCTACCACTGGAACACGTCGAATCGATCCGCTGGACTGGCGGACTCTCTTTATTGGCCACCGTAAAACCCGCTGCTTCGTCGCACACCGAATACGTGCAATCAAAACTCGATCGCGAGATGCAGAAAGCTTGGTTCGACCCGAAGCCCGCCGAAGGCCAAGATTTGGTCATGTACGGTCGCTCGACAGTGGAATACCGCATCGACGAAGGCTTTAAAACGTTTGCCGCCGGGGTGCGACGTGACAAGTCGGTGCGAAAAGCGACCGAGACCACGGTGCGAGTGCTTGTCGATGACAAAATGGTCTGGGAGGAATCGATCGACAACAATCGGCCTCTCGGATTCGAGTTGCCCGTCGCAGTAGGTCGCCGATTGAAGATCGAAGTGGATCCCGACTCACAAGGAGATCTGGGCAACACGATTCGAATTCTGCGTCCCCGGTTATTACGATAAGTAACATCGGGATGTGTGTATCGGAGCAGCGGAAGCGTGGGTGATACAAATTGTGAAACTGGTAGAGGATTCGATTGTGAGCAAGGCTGGGATGACAAAACACTCTGCGACCCCGAAACGGCATCGGATGCTGCTCGTTGCACTGACGCTAATTGGCATTGCCACGATGTTCACCGCGGGATCCACATCGGCGGCTGATGGTCCGTTGACTCTTTCGCCGCTGTTGGCCGAAGCCGAACAAGATCGGATCGAGGCGATCGAGCGAGCGATGCCATCGACGGTTTGCGTGTTCGTCCCAGGCGGAGGCGGCGGAGGAAGCGGCGTGTTGATTTCGCCCGATGGCTACGCGCTGACCAACTTTCACGTCTCCAGTCCTGCCGGCAACTACATGCGTTGCGGGCTCAGTGACGGCAACATTTATGATGCCGTCATCGTCGGCATCGACCCGGTAGGGGATCTGGCGTTGATCCGTTTGCTCGGCCGCGACGATTTCCCTTATGCGACACTCGCCGACAGCCAAAAAGCCAATGCCGGTGATTGGTGCATGGTGATCGGCAACCCGTTCCTATTGGCCTCGAATCTTCAGCCCACGGTGACGTGGGGCATCCTGAGCGGTGTGAACCGGTACCAATACCCCTCCGGCACGCTGCTTGAATATGCCGATTGTTTGCAAACCGATGCGTCGATCAATCCGGGCAATTCTGGCGGCCCGCTGTATGACGCTGAAGGGCGTTTGCTGGGCATTGTGGGGCGGGCTTCGTTTGAAAAACGCGGACGAGTCAATGTGGGTGTGGGATACGCGATCAGCATCAACCAAGCCAAGAATTTCCTCGGCTATCTGCATAGTGGCCGGATCGTTGATCACGCAACGCTAGGTGCAACGGTTGCAACGGACGCAGACGGAGGCGTACGAGTTTCCAACATTTTGGAATCCAGTGACGCGTACCGACGAGGCCTGCGATACTCGGCCGAGATCATCGAAATTGACGGCCGAATCGTGCACACTGCCAACGACGTCCAGAACGTGATTGCGACGCTGCCGAGCGGATGGCGCGTCAAATTGGTCTATCGCTACGAAGGCAACACGGTTGAGACATTGGTGCGATTGATGAGCGTGCATGGGCAAGATGAATTGCTTGAGAAAATGGCCGGAGCGATGCCACCACCGCCACCACGCGAAACGCCCAAAAAGGATAAAGACGAAGAGAAGCAAGAAGAGGACGACGGAGCCGATGCGGGCCCGGAAACCGCCGAGGGTGATGTCCCCGCCGCAGTGTTGGCGGTCTACGAAGAGCGACGTGGCTTTGCAAATTATTTCGCCAACCAACAACAACAAAATGAATTCATCGACGCGTTAAGAACCCAGTTTCCAAAAGGAGACGCGGCTCATCCGGTCACGTGGTCGATCCAGGGCAAAACGCCCAAGGACGAGAAAGTGTTCATTTACATTTCGGACGACCGGTTATCGATGGTCGTTGGCGACACACCGATCGAACCCGTGACGAAATCGGACCTTTACGAAAGCGTCGAGGCAAGATCGTTTGCCGGGGCGATTCCAGCATTGGATGCATGGCGGCGGATGCTAGATAAAGGCCCCAAAAAGTTTGGCGAAACGATTTACTGGGGCACCATGCCATTGGCGGGAGAGCGACCGCTTCGCGAATGCGTGGTCGGCAGCGATGGCGAGTTTGAGATTCGCTGGCTGTCGCATCCTGAAAACAAACAAGTCGAATGCATCGAGGTCTTTGCCGATCGCGACGAGGATCCAGCAGAGCTTTGGATCCATCGCGATTTCGACGATGCGGATGCCGCTCCATCGCGACTTGAGATTCGTTACGGAGTCGATTCGATATTCGAGATGACGATCGATTCATGGGACGTTCTCGAGAACGAGTCTTCCGATGACGACGCCAAAGGCAAGGATGCAGGCAAGCCAGCACAACAAGATCAAGCGGAGAAACAAGGTTGATTGATTCCCAATTCGGTCGCGTGATCGCGACCCTCATGCTGGTTTGGTTACCGATGTCATCGGCGTTTGCCGAACCGTCGCTCGAAGAGGCTGCCAGCAATGCACAGCAGCGTGTCGTCAAAATCTATGGCGCCGGCGGTTTGTCGGGACTCGAGGCCTACCAAAGCGGCTTCCTGGTTTCTCCGTCTGGACACATTGCAACGGCATGGAGCTACGTGTTGGATGTCGAGCCAACCGTGATCCTGGATGATGGACGCCGTTTTGAAGCCGAGATTGTCGGGTTTGAACCATCACTCGAGTTGGCGGTACTGAAAATTGATGCTTCGGATCTGCCGTTTTTCGAAGTCAGTGGCGATGTGAATGCTCAGTGGGGCGACCCTGTGATCGCGGTCAGCAATTTGTTTGGTATCGCAACCGGCCGAGAACCCGCCAGTGTGATGCAGGGAAGTGTTGCGGCGGTCACGACGCTCGATGCCCGCCGCGGAACGTTCAAGACGCCTTACCGTGGCCAAGTCCTGATCTTGGATCTGGTCGCCAACAACCCTGGTGCTGCGGGCGGCGCCGTGGTCAATGCCGAGGGCAAGTTGGTTGGCATGTTGGGCAAAGAACTGCGTGACGCATCGACCGGTGTGTGGCTCAATTACGCTTTGCCCGCTTCCGCGTTTCGTAAAACTATCGGCGACATTATCGCCGGACGCGTCGTTCAGCGAATGGACGACAGCGAGCCTAAGTTGCCCCGCGATCAATCGCATACGCTCGCCACTCTTGGTTTGCTGATGGTCCCCGATGTACTCGAGTCAACACCGGCGTATGTGGATCACGTGGTGGCGGACAGCTGGGCCTCACGGGCTCAGGTGCGAACCGACGATCTGATTTTGTTGCTCAACGGCCGTCGTGTGGAGGGCCAGCGATCGCTCCGCAATCTGCTTCGCACGATCGATCGTCGCGATCCTGTGGAGTTAACGATTCAGCGAAACTCTGAAATTATCCCCCTCACACTCCGAGCCAAGTAGTTGGCGTACTCCTTTTAGCTTCCAGTTGATCCTATGGCGAACGTGTTGAATGTGCGAAGCCTTGTTAGCGGTTGGGCGCAAGCCCTCCGGTATTGCATGTTGATTTTCTGTGCGAGACCGGACGGCTTGCGCCGTGCCGCTAAAAAAGCGGGCGACGTGAAATCGACGTTGGAAGGCCCGCGGCTAGCGCCGTCGACTGACAAGTCGATACCGAACTCGCTGGTTCTTTCACTGATTGTCGCGATCGTGGCTACTGCTGGGATGCAAGCTTCAGAAGCCTCGGCGGCGGATGATCTGCAGTATCGTCAAGCGATGGCCGAAGCGGTCCGCGCGACTGCGAATCATGTTTTGCCATCGGTCGTGGTCGTCGAAGTGGTCGGCGGAACAGGCGCCGCCGAAGGAGAAGTCGAACAAGACGCACCAACCAGCGGCGTGATCGTTGACAAGGACGGCTACGTGCTCGCATCGAGTATCGTGGTCCGGCGCCCCTCGGCCACGATCCTGGTGGTGTTGCCAGACGGATCGCGGCATGCTGCCGAGGTGGTATCCAAAGACGAACATCGTGACTTGGTCCTGCTGAAAATCAAATCGGATACCAAACTAAACCCTATCGCGCTGCCTGACAAAATCGAAGGTCGCACCGGACAAACCACGGTCGCAGTCGGTCGCTACGGGATCGACGCTTCGCCGCTGGTCAGCCGCGGCGTGCTGAGCGGTAAAGAACGTCTCGATGGAATCGCGATCCAAGCCGACGCACGCGTGTCAGCGTCCTTTTACGGCGGGTTGCTAGTGGATCTGTACGGCAATGCCTTGGGGATTTTGATCCCGGCGGTTGCCGAGGGTGGCGCCGAAGCGGACACCGATTGGTACGACTCAGGGATTGCGTTTGCCATTCCGCTGGACGTGGTCAAAAAGAATCTCAGTCGCATGCGAGATGGTGAAAATATCAAAAAGGGATTGATTGGAATCGTCTCGAAAAGCAAAGACCCGTACGAAAACCAGACCGAACTGGCAGCGATTCGAATCCGCTCGCCCGCCGAAACTGCAGGGCTCAAAGCCGGCGACAAGGTACGTGCCGTCGATGCTCAGAAGGTCCAGCGTCACCAAGACGTGCGATTGCTGCTTGGGAAATTTGATGCCGGCGACACTATCTCGATTGAAGTCGAGCGAGATGGAAAACCGCTCACATTCGATGTCACCCTGACCGATTCGATACCGCCACTACAACCCCAGCGATTAGGGGTGATTGCCGTCGACGAAGCGGGCACAGAAAAGCAAGCGGACGATTCGAAAGAT
>CAXBHV010000631.1:0-4948 GCA_963974855.1 uncultured Rhodopirellula sp.
GGCACGACAGCATAAAGCCTGGGGCGCGAGCCCCAGTTTTTCCGGAGCCAAACGTTACCATAGCCCCGGAGGGGCGGCAGCGATCGATCATTTCGCTTTCTGTCGCCCCTCCGGGGCTTCGGATCATTATTTTCTTCGTTTTCCTGGGGCTTACGCCCCAGGCTACATGCTGCCGCCACTGGCGTGGCTGAAAAACGCAACTTCAAAACTTCGGCGCCGGTACCGCTAGAATTCGACGTGCCGGACTCCCGCGATCTCGTCGAAATGACCGATGTTCATCAGAACACCAGGCGACTCGGGAAATTCTGCGACGAACGCCGGGTCGCAGACGGCAAGCGGTGGAGCATACAACAGGGTGACAGCGGCCAGGTAAGACAAACTGGCGGACAACGCAACGAACCAAGGAAGATGCCCGGCCGCCATTCGCATCAACTCCCGCTGCTTTGCTTGCGAGAGTTCGTTCTCGGCGCCGTACTGACCGATCACATCTTCACGCACCAATGGGTTGGTCAGTCAGGTGCTGCAGTTGTTCTCGCTTGTAAGTTTGCAGCACGAATTGCTGAAAACAATTTCTCAATTTGAAGATGCGTCGTTTCGATCGTCGAAAACACAACCCCCGTGCGACGGCCGCCATCAAGACGGATGACGGGAAGTACCGATCCATTGCCAGGCTGCCAGGTGTCTGGTTCAATCGAACTGATCACAAGAGAAATGGCTGAAGATGGGTCATCTGCAAGCATTCCAGTATCGTCGAGCCAATAAATACAGGTGGCGGGACGTTCTTGCGCTGACTCGATTGTCGTGATCTCAATTACGCTGTTCCGTGTCGTATATGTCGAATCGAGATCTTGAAGCACGAGTGCCAGGATAGCGCCGATGGAAACATCGCTCAGCGACAAGCTAATGGGTGTATCAATAGATAACCCAATTTCTTCGAACGCTCTTCGATCGATGATGATCGATAGCCCTATCAATTTTGACAATTCTTTACACACCTCGTCCAATGGCGTTTCGGCGAAGTGGGCGTTGTAACGCAACTGCAATGCTTTGGAAACGGAATCCATCAGGGCTTGGTCGCGATTTAACCAAGTGACGGCCGATCGTTGCTGAAGGACTGGCGAAAAGTAGGGGCCGGTGCTTGGTGCTGCTGCCTGTCGCCCATCACCATCACAAAACCAATCAGTTGTTGGCGAGATAGTGTCTGTCGAATCCTGAGCCGTTGCGGTGTTAGCCAGACAAGTCGCAGCAAGAAGAAACCCGACGAATATCTTTGAAACATACATGTTCGATTCCTTCACCTGAGATGTCTCACCCACGATCGCCGAATTGAGAAGAGACGCGTCGAGAACAGTCGCAAGGTCACCTAACAACATCAACAACCCACTGGCAACAGAATACCCCAAATTCAAATCGGAGGTGCGGATGTTTCACGGAATTGGACTCGTTTTTGGCGATACTCGACGCATTGAAAGTCACACACAATGCAGCGTGTTGAGATGGAGTACAATCGTCGCTCGCCGTCCGCTGTAATGTACATGTTAGGAATGCTTGCTGATGAATCGATTGCCTGACCGTCGTCAATTGCTGAGTGTGGCTGCTGCCACGGGAACATCGTTGATGCTGCCCAAGCTGGCATCTTCTGCCGATGTTCGTTCGGCTGCGGTGAAAGCAGAAAACGCAAAGCTTGGTACGCAGCAGTGGATGCTCAGCAAGACGCGGATCGATCCAGTCACAAAATACCGCTGCCCCTGGATCGAAGGCTATGTTTCGCACGCCAGTATTTTGCCAGGCCAAACGCTGCAGGTGATGGTCAGCACCGATCCGGTCAGCGAGTTTACGATCGAGTTCTATCGCATGGGATATTACGGAGGCGATGGCGGCAGGTTGGTCCACGCCAGTGACAAGTTACAGGGACGCGTCCAGAAGATGCGGTCCGTCGGACCGCGGCGGTTGCAGAATTGTCAGTGGCCGGCCAGTTTCGAGATGCGGATTCCTGAGGATTGGGTCAGCGGCGTCTACCTCGGCAAGTTAACGGAATTAACCGAAGGATTGCAGAGTTATGTGATCTTTATTGTCCGCGACACACGGCCCGCAGAGCTGATGTTTCAATGTAGCGATCATACGTGGCAGGCCTACAACCGCTGGCCCTCTCAGTTTTCACTCTACGATGACGGCGAAACGCCGTGGCATTGGGGAGGCGAATCACAGGTCAGCTTTAACCGCCCATACGGAAAGTATTGCCAGATCTTGGATGCTCCGCTCTCTATCGGCTCTGGTGAGTTTTTCTTGTGGGAGTTTCCGTTCGTTTATTGGCTCGAACGCGAAGGTTACGATGTGACCTATGTTTCCAATACCGATTTGCACCGCGATGCCGGGCAACCGCTGCGCTGCGATGGTTTCCTTAGTGTCGGACATGACGAGTATTGGACAATCGAGATGTTTCGCAATTTGCAGGCTGCGATCGCCTCGGGGGTAAGCGTCGGCTTCTTTTCTGGCAATGCGGTTTGCGGACGCATCGAGTGGAACGACGCCACGCGATCGCTGCACCGAGTCGGTGTGTTTGGACCGCCCGGTGGGACGCGTGAGTTTAGTTCGATGTCGACGCTGAAGCACGAACGTCCGTACGCCAATGAACTGATTGGTGCACACAGCACCGGCCCGGTCACAGGGGGAGCGGATTGGATATGCAGTCAACCGGACCATTGGCTGTACGCGGGAACTCAGATGCAGCGGGGCGATGCGATCCCAGGCGTGATCGGATGGGAGTGGCACGGCGATCCGGCCGATATCGCAGGCTTGGAAATTGTTGCTCGCGGACCCACGCAATCGGCACCGGGAGTACCCAATGGGGGCGAATACACCGCCACCGTATATCCGGGTCCGAAGAACAACATTGTTTTTAACGCCGCAACCTGCTGGTGGGCAGACGGATTGTCGGAGCCGCCGGGCTATGTCCGTCCGAGCGTCTACACATCACCGCAAGGCCCTGATCCGCGTTTGCAACAAATTACGCACAACGTACTTCGCCGGATGAAGCGAAACTAGCAATTGTCGTCCAGCTTTCCAAGCTGGTAACGTTTCGTGGGCGGTTATTTAAAGTCGGAGGTGAAATTTGACGAGGTGACGGTCGTTGCTTGATCACGCTAACGGCTTGGAAAGCCGTGCGACAATTGTGGCCCACGACGCCCGTGCACTGAAAAGAGTGAGGTAGACCGAAGACGCGAACCTTACTCACGACGCAATTCGGAATCGGGCGCGATAGTCACGCGGGGTCATTTGACGCAACTGTCGAAAACGGCGATTGAAATTGGACAAATTTGCGAAGCCTGCTTGGAAACTAATCGAAAGAATGGAATCGTCACTATCTGTTAACAAGCGACATGCCAATCCGATTCGCAGCTCACAGATGTACTCCGATAAGGTGCGCCCCGTTGATTGCTTGAAAAAGCGACTAAAGGCAGATGCGTTCATATCGGCGAGCTCAGCAAGTTCAGCATGACCAAGCTCGGGATCGGTCAAATGGTTTGCGATGTGATCGCAAATTTTTTGGATCCGCGTCTCCACATCTTGGCTAGAGGTGACTGAGTAGAATTCACTCGCAAGTTGCACGGTCTGAGTGCACTCGGACAACACGTTCAAGATCGAAAATAATTCGATCAAACGCGATGCGCCCTGCTGCTGAACCAGGGCGGTCATTCGTACTCCGACACGCTCGGCAATTGACTCGGGGAACCACAAACCACGATTCGCTAGCTGCAACATTTTGTTGATCGCCGCCATCTCGGACACACCGAAAAACTCAATACCGAGAAAGTCGGGATGAAACTGCAGCACGATCGCGGCATGGCGGTCATACTTCTGGCCACGGTACTCGTCGGATGCCCATGTGTGCGGAAGTTGGGAACCGAGCAACACCAGGTCGTGATCGCCATAACTGCCGAGATGATCGCCGACCACGCGCGATCCTGCGCCGTGGTGAATGTACGTCAATTCGATTTCAGGATGCCGGTGCCATTTCACAGGAGAGAGCAATTCGGAACGATCGAAGCACCGGAATGACTCGCCAATCGGAGGAACAAGTTTCTCGTACGAGGGTTTCATACTAATGATGACTGGTTAAGTGAGTATCCGAAAAGTTCAACTTCGATGCAGCCGCTTCGTCGAGCAAGAACTCGACGTCGCGATGATCGTGCAAGTAGGTAGCAGGAACCGTATGCGAAATTGCTCCTTGAACGGTGCGATCGACGATCGCCGATTTGTGTTCACCAAAGGCAAGCAAGCGAATGCGACGCGAACGCAGGATGGTTCCAACGCCCATCGTGATCGCCATCCGAGGAACATTATCGATACCCCCAAAATCGTTCGCAGCATCGGTGCGTGTGATTTCGCTAAGTCGGACTAACCGTGTTGTCGATGATTGTTCCGAGCCAGGTTCGTTAAAACCGATATGCCCAGTTCGTCCAATACCAAGCAGCTGAATGTCGACACCACCGAATTGCTCAATTCGAGTTTCGTACTGGTGACAGTATTCCGAAACGGATTCGATTGAGACCGTTCCATCAGGGATATGGACGTGCTCGCGGCGAACGTCAACGTGATCAAATAGTTGTTCGTTCATGAAGCGAACATAGCTCTGTGCCGCATCAGGCTGCATTGGGAAATATTCATCTAAATTGAATGTCACTACGTTTTGCATCGAGAGAGCTTCCTCGCGATGCAACCGAATCAATTCACGATAGACATGCACCGGGGTCGATCCGGTCGCCAATCCGAGAACGCAGCGTTGGCCCTCGGCAGCTCGTTGGCGAATCAACGTCGCAATTTCATTTGCTGCGGATCGACTTGCGTCTTCGGCGTCTGGAAACACACCCACTTCGATACCATTTCGAATCCACTTGCGGACACTGGGTCGGACATCGCTCGGTTGAATAGACAAGGATGATTCCTT
>CAXBHV010000632.1:0-4945 GCA_963974855.1 uncultured Rhodopirellula sp.
ATGGAGCATCGCTAGAGAAAATGCCTGGGGGACGCCAGACTCCGTTGGCCAATGCAATTTCGCGAATGAACCATCACCAAAAAGGATCTTTCATCGATATCGCCGAAGCGTTGCTCGTTGCCGGAGCCGACCCCAACGATGGAGGAACGAAACAACCGACGCCGCTGGTGGTCGCGATTAGTAATCGGTACGCCGTGCCAAAAGAAAACCGCCGGATCTTAACTGAATTGGTCGCGCACGGAGCGGACGTGTCGCTCGCTTCGCCACAGCGTTTTGGCGATACAACGACTCCTCTCGAAGCGAGCGTGGATATCGGCTTCGAAGACATTGTCATTTGGTTACTCAATCAATCGCCTGACCCGAAACAAGTCTCGGCGATACAGAAACGCTTTGAATTATCGTTTAAGAACATGGCTCGCCATGTCGACTCGCAATACGCCGACGAACAACGTCAGCGTCATGCGAACATCATTCAATGGCTCGATGCCTACGAAAAAGAAGGACGCGTTCCGGAGATGACGTTGGCGGACGAGTTGCTCGAAAAGCGGCAACACGAGGCCGATGCGGCGTCGATAAAACGGGGCAAATCTTCCGCCAAACTTTCGGAGTTGATGACACGCTTAGCCAACATCACCAAAACCGAGGTGGTCGATGGCGAGGAAGTCACAAAATACCGCGGCATCGATGTGACGGCCGAACAAATCGAAGCGCTGCCGGAGATGATTCGACTGGCCAAACGAACCGAGATCGCTTGGAAAGATGCGGAAGCCGCAAACGCCGCATCTGCTGCCTTCGAGGCTCGAGCGTTCAAACCGGTGGGTAATTTCAAAGTGAAATGGGCGGACCATTTTATTGCGGGGTTCGTGCAACCGCTGCGAGATCTCTATGGCACGATTGAGCAGATCGATGGACAGCTATTTTGCCGTGTGATTCGACGAGTCGCTGACGACGAATACGAAATCGTGACCAACGAACAAGTCGTCCTCAATCACGAAGTTCCTGGCTACTCGTTTGTCTGGAAGACGATCGAAGCTCCTGAAACGGTGGTCGAACACTTTTTTTTGAAACGCCCCGATTCGAAATCGCTTCCCGCAACTGCCGAGAATTTTGTCCAAGATTTTCAGAACGGCTACGTGACCTATCGCACGAGACTGCTGGAACTTTTAACAAGTTGACGACGTAAACAGAGAAATTGTCGCTGATTTCTCCGCGATCCTTGATATTCATTGTTCTGGCGATTCCGAAATCCGACCGACAGTGGGACTGTTGGACGATTCGGGTTATGATTTAACGACTACCAATTCACTCGTTCTGATCAGCGGGGGCTGAAACGCTGTCGCGAACGTGCTGAACGGGTCCCACCTAATTTCCTGCTTAGTCTTTCACCCTCCCTTGCACCCTTAGGAATCTACTTGATGTCCATCCATCGCAAACCCAGTCGCCGTCGTTTTCTTCAAGGAGTCGCAGCTGTTGGGTCCGCTACCGTCCTTGGCCCCGCAAGCAACCGAGCGTTCGCGAGTGAGTCGCCCAACAGTCGTCCGGTTTTCGCAACCATCGGCCTGCGAAACCAAGGCTGGTCGATTACCAGCAAGTCGTTCAAGTTTGCGGATTTTGCTGCTCTGGCGGATGTCGATTCAAACGTTTTGGGCAGCAATGTTGAAAAGGTCCAGAAAAGCCAAGGCAAGAAACCGGATGCTTACAAAAACTATCGCAAGGTTCTCGATCGCAAAGACATTGACGCGGTCATGATCGCCACCCCGGATCATTGGCACACCAAAATCGCGGTCGAAGCGATGTACGCAGGAAAAGACGTTTACTGCGAGAAACCGCTGACGCTGACGATCGCCGAAGGCAAATTGATTGAAAAAGTCGTCAAAGAAACGGGCAAGGTGTTTCAAGTTGGCACGATGCAACGATCCGAATCGTCCCAGCGTTTCTTGCAAGCCGTTGCGTTGGTGAATCATGGACGCATCGGAACCGTCAAAAAAGTAACGTGTGGGATCGGCGGCATGCAGGCGTCACCTGTGATTCCGGTTGCCGCCGTACCGAAAGAGATCGACTGGGATTTCTGGCTGGGCCCTGCGGCAAAAGTCGATTATCGAGCGCTGCCCCAAATGCGTGAGGGATACGGAGGCGGAGTGCCTCTTTATAGCAACGGCCATTATTCATTCCGAAATTGGCACGAGTACTCGGGTGGCAAACTCACCGACTGGGGCGCCCATCACGTTGACATCGCTTGCTGGGCGCTCGGTGCCAGCGACACGGGGCCTAGCAAGATCACGCCCGTCGAATACTCGTTGCCTGTCGAGTACAAGGATGGACACCCCGTTGTTCATGACCAATACAACGCTGCCACGAGTTTCAAAATCCAAGTCGATATGCCTAACGATGTCGAGATGATCATTACCAGCGAAGGTGACAACGGCATTCTCTTCGAAGGCACCGAAGGTCGCTTCTTCGTCAATCGCGGCAAAATCGTGGGCTCGCCTGTCGAAAACCTGAAGGACAACCCGCTGCCCGATGGAGCAATCGAAGAGGTTTACGGTGGCAAGGTCAGTGCGAACCATACCGCCAACTTCATCGAGGCGATGGAGTCACGCAAGCAACCGATCTCCGACGTTTGGTCGCACAACCGGATGCTTGAGATCTGCCATCTCTCGAACATTTCGATGCGATTGGGACGCGAACTGAACTGGGATCCCGACAAGCGAGAAGTCGTTGGCGATCCGCAAGCCAACTCGTTCTTGTCGCGTGAAAACCGCAAAGGTTTCGAGATCAATATGTGATCCGAATTAGCGGCTTTGTCATCGGTGCTGCAGCGGGATCCTTCCTGTTGCAGCGTCGAGAAAACTGGCCGCTACATAGTCAGGCCGCGACGCCACAGTAGCGACAAAAGATTTATACTTGTCCTTTGTTGTAACGGAAGTCGTCAAGACTTTCGTGAATCGCCGCACAGGTCGAAACTCTTGAATGGGTTCCGCTTCGCTAAAATGATGCTGTGACAAAGCCCTCGACGCAAAATCTACCTGCCCTCTCGCCCTCCATTACCGAACCAATCGGTCCCTCCGCAAAATACCATGTCTGAAAAACCTTTCACCGTCCCGTCCGTGACTTATTCCCGTAGTTTCGCCCGCCGCCGCTTTCTTGAATTTTGTGGCATGGGGGCTGCGTCAACTTTTTATCCGCGGATCGCTGCTGCATCCGAATCCGTCCGCTCTGGCAGTAACATCAATGTGGATGTCGTCATCATCGGCGGAGGTCTTGGCGGTTGTGCCGCTGCGTTGGCGGCAACGCGAATGGGCAAGCGGGTGTTGTTGACCGAACCGACGGACTGGATCGGCGGACAACTTAGCCAACAAGGAGTGCCACCGGACGAACACAGTCACATCGAAACGTACGGTTGTACGTCGAGTTACCGCCAATTTCGTGAAAATGTTCGTGACTATTACCGCAGAAACTATCCGCTTACCGAGGCAGCAAAGAAGAATCCACGGCTCAATCCGGGCAATGGCAGTGTATCGCGACTTTGTCATGAACCGCGAGTCGCTGTCGCTGTACTGGATGCGATGTTGGCGCCGGCGGTCAGCGCCGGCCGATTAACTGTGTTGCTTAATACGAAGCCGATCAAAGCCGAAGTCGATGGCGATCGTATTGCGTCAGTCACTCTGGTCACCGATCAAGGAGAGGAAATTCAGGTTGCGGCGCCGTATTTCATCGACGCCAGCGAACAGGGTGACTTGCTGCCACTGACCAACACTGAATATGTCACCGGAGCCGAATCCCGGCACGATACTGGTGAATCGCATGCACCCGAACAAGCTGCTCCGGACAACATCCAAGCGTTCACGTGGTGTTTCGCGATCGACCATATTGACGGTGCGGATCATACGATCGAAAAACCCGACCAATACGATTTCTGGAGGGATCACACGCCCGATTTGACACCGCCCTGGCCTGGCAAACTTCTGTCACTGCAATATTCCAAACCGAATACCTTAGAACCTCACGAGCTTGCTTTCGTGCCACCGACCAAGGACGCCCCGCCTGCGAAAACCAAAGCACTGAACCTGTGGCTCTACCGACGCATCATTGATCCGGATAATTTTCTAGCTGGCACCTACGATAGCGGAGTGACGATCGTCAATTGGCCGCAAAACGACTACATGCTGGGCAACTTGATCACTGGCGATGAGAAAGAGATCGCCAAGCACCTCGAAGGCTCGCGACAGCTTAGTTTGTCGCTGCTGTATTGGCTGCAGACCGAAGCACCGCGGCCAGACGGTGGTTCGGGATGGAAAGGTCTGAGGTTGAGGAAAGACATCATGGGTACCGCCGACGGGCTAGCCAAGTATCCGTACATCCGTGAATCCCGCCGCATCCAAGCTGAGTTCACGATATTGGAGCAGCATATTTCACGGGCCGACCGGCAAGCCGTCGTCAAAACTTCAGCCGACAAGGTTACAGCAGCACCGTTTCACGATACCGTCGGCATCGGCTACTACCATTTGGATCTGCATCCCAGTTCGGGCGGCGATAACTATATCGACTTTTCCAGCGTCCCGTTTCAAATTCCGCTAGGGGCTCTGATCCCACAACGGGTCGATAATTTGATAGCCGGTTGCAAAAACATCGGCACCACCCATCTCAGCAACGGTTGCTACCGACTGCATCCTGTTGAATGGAGTATCGGTGAAGCGGCCGGCGCGTTGGCCGCTCATTGTCTCGACAAACGCGACAGTCCTCGCGGGATCCGAAACCAATCCAAATCGCTCATTGCATTTCAGAGCGTGCTAAAAGGCCAAGGTTTCGAACTGGTCTGGCCCTCGTGATGTGATAGCGCAGTTAGCCGTGGGCGTGCGTCCGGCTAGGGAAACCATAAGCCGAAGCGTTAGTTTTGAAGTTGCGATATTTGCTGTCGCGGAGCGACATATTTCGATAGCCTCGG
>CAXBHV010000633.1:0-4944 GCA_963974855.1 uncultured Rhodopirellula sp.
GAGAGGTCGAACGGAGCCTTCAGCGACGTTCGGGTGAGGGGGCTGACCGAGCAAGTCGATGGAGACGAAAATGCCGTTTGCACCGGAATTGCTCGGATGATAGCGCGGTCGCCCCCCTCACCCGAGCAACGCCTATAGGGCGTGCTCGACCTCTCCTCGACTTGGTCGGTTGAGATGCAAAGCCGCGTCGATGACATCGAATGCGGCCGCGTAAAAACGATTTCGTCATCCGAAGCATGAAAGATAATTGATGGCGAGATCAACTTGCCAAATTGAGTGCCATCCCAAAGCGATCCGCGTGTTTTCGCCTGACTGATCGGCATCGTCGAGCATGGAAATCAGCTGGTGGTGAAAGGATCGCTTCCCCTGGCTGGATGCGTGTCCATTGTCGGACATCGTCGTCGACAGAATCACCAGAATATGTGGCTCCCGATAGTAACCGCATGCCTTCGAGGAAACCCATGCCACCGGCGTGTTGTTCTTCGAGCGTTTGCCAATGAGTAAGTGCCGATTGCAAACGGCCCTCGTCCACTTGAACCCATTTCCCACGCAGCAGCGCGAGTCCATCGCGAGCGGACAACAACGCTTGAATTTCTTCTTCGCTGAGCGGTTCCCCATCGAGGGCAACGTCAACGTTAAAATCGAGAGCTTCAACGCCTCCGAGTGCGGATGTTTTCTTGTTCCCTAACCGTACCGAGACTTGAGGGCGTGACGGACGCGACGCGTTCCACCAATTTGGCACACGGACGATCACCCCGGCCTGTTCCAGCTTGGGGACGGACGAAAGGAAATCAAACGCTTTGCGGATTGTCCAAGCTTGCGGCGAAAACATCGCCCGCGATTCCAGCAGCTCTTGCACCAGCTCGCATTCCCGTGCTGCACGCGATACGGGTTCAAACAGTTGATCCAGCCGAGCCGAATCAGCACTTTCGATGGATTGTTTCAGTGCCGTAGCAAGCGGAATGTGGTTGAGCGACCCCGACTTGGCTTTACCATCGGTGTAGGTCGCCAGGAATGCGAAGGGCAGGGCAGGGTTCTTTTTATTTTCCGCCAGATGAAAGGTGACTCGGCCCACCAGATTCCAGACGGGGTCGAGCGAATGTAAGTATTCGGCGACGTCGGGTTTGTTATGCGTGTTTGATTTCGCCAAGCTGACGTGTGATTTTGTCAACGCGTCGATTGCTTGCCACAATTGTCGAAGCGAATCGGTGCGAAGGTACTCGAGCCCCATCATCGGTGGTGCGGCTTGCAGCAAGTCGCTTAACTGTTCGTCGCTCGGAGGTTCGGGCGAATTCCAACCCCGTGTTTGCTGAGCGGCCCCGCGACAAAGCGATTGAAAGTATCGACGTGAAAAGTCTCGCCAGAATTCAGCGATCGGTGACAGCCCACTGTGCCACGCGTGCGAGGCGAGCTGAGTCATCCCTTCGGCGGTTGAGTGATGAAATCGTTCCACTAGCTGCGGGGGAAGCGATTCGTCGTCCAGTTTGTATTTGCCACCCGCCTCGTCTCGGTGCATGGCAATCATCCCCACCGTTCCACTGGGCAGCGCGCCTAGCGTGAATCGGGAGGCGTTTTCACCAGCGTGGCTGGCAGCTTGTTTGGACAATTCGATTCCATCGGGGGCTAAGGAGGCGACGGGCTGCCGTGTGTCGTTGCGAAGCAGCACGCTCGGTAAATGGCGGTCATCTTGTGAGCCGTGGGCCGTAAGGCACCGGGTAATGCGTGGGACCCGGCCGCTCACGCGTCACGGCTCACTAAGTCAACAGCCCGCTAACGCCAAAACGCAACGCTGTGAAGCACTTTTCCTTATACGGTTTGTGTGTTTTTAGCGTAGCGGAAGTCGTCAAGACTTTCGTTTTCCAGGCTGGTCGAAACTCTTAAAGAGTTCCGCTACGTCAGTAATTACTCCGACGATGCTTAGCCGTGATCGGCTGCTAGGACGAACCGAGTCGTTTGCGGCCATTCTCGGCGGTGACGTTATGTTTCGCGCCATGTCGTTTGCCGCGGTCTGCCGCGGCCGGGTCGTGTTGATTGCGACCACTTCCATGCGTCGTCACGATTGAGACGCCGCATTCTAGTCGGAGCCATTTTCGTGCGGCGTCTTGAACCGCCATCGTGCGAGCATGCACCAGGGCGGTTTCGCTGACCACTTCGCTCGGTTGGGTGTCGTCGTCTTCGTCAGGCGAATTGTGGCGGGGCAGACCGCGAACGTAGCCTTCGGCGTACGACGCTCCGCTGCCACGCGAGTGGCCGCCGTATTGTAATTGCGCCGCCGTCGCAATTGTTAGCAACAGCTCGCGAAACAGCATAATGCAGTTCTGAACGTCCTCGACCGGTCCGTAGAACCAAAACAAGGTTCGGTTGCCTTTGACTCCGTAATACCAGCCTGTCATCGGGAAGATTTCTGCGACCAAGTAGGCGGCTAACCATTTTTCCCATGCACATGCTCGGCGTCCGTTGACCGGGCAAGCTCGACGGGTGAAGCAGACGCTTTCGACGTTGTCATCGTCGCTAATGTCTTCACGCGACAGGTTGTGTCGCAGCATCAGGTTCTGCATCATCCGCAATGCATTGCGTTTCTCGCCTTCGGTGCTGGCGTGATTGTTGGCCGTGCTGTCCAACGCGCGAAGGCGATGCAGGATCTTGTCGAATTCCTTTTGCGTCGTCACCTGCTCGGCATTTTGCGATGACCCCGGTGCGGGGCGGGGCAGGGTGGTTTCGCTAGCGATCGTCTCGCACGTCCAATAACCGACGACAAAATAGTCGGGCTCTTCGCTGGGATTCCAAGTGTCGTGAATTACATGATCGATCACGGTACAGAAGTGACCGTAGCGCCAGCGATCAGGCATTTCCAAATGCACCACCACGATCCCTTTGGGAATCGCGTTGGCAACGAATTTTTGCCCTCGTCCAGGTGTGTATTGCCAGCGAAGTTGTTGTAAATACGCGTCGCTGTGGTTTGTAGAAACCCCATTTCGCGGCGATTTATTTGAGACTTCGCCGAGGTCGCGATAGACATCGCGATAGCTTGTACCGGTCGCGATCGCGATCGAGCGAGTAACGCAGTCGCCGGTTAGTCCCACGTAGCCGCTTGCTGCACGGCCACCATCATTCCAAATAAATTCCATCACAAACCTAATCGAGTCGCGTCTCAGTGCATCGAGTTTGAGCGAGTCGTCGCTACAGCACCCCTTTGGTGCTCGGGATCGCATCGCTTCGCGGGTCGCTCTCGGCAGCCATCCGAATCGCTCGTGCGGTCGCTTTAAAAACGCACTCGGCGATGTGGTGCGAATTGCGACCGTGATGCAATACGACGTGCAGATTGCTGTGCGAATTGGCCGCGAACGATTGCCAAAAATGTTCCACCAATTCGCTGTCAAATGTGCCGATCTTTGCCGCAGCAATCGGCGCGTGGTACTCAAACGCATAGCGGCCACCGAGATCCACTGCGGCGGTCACCAAGCACTCGTCCATCGGCAGTGTGAAGTGCCCATAGCGTCGGATTCCCGCTCGGTTGCCCAGCGATTCGTGCATCGCTTGGCCAAGTGCGATGCCGATATCTTCGGCGGTGTGATGATCGTCAACATGAAGATCGCCTTTCGCCGTTACATCCAAATCGATCAACGCGTGTTTGGCAAGCAGGTCGAGCATGTGATCGAGAAAGCCGATGCCGGATGCGCGTGTGCCGCCACCATCACCGTCGAGGTTCAGCGTCAATTGAATATCGGTTTCGCCCGTTTTGCGAGCGATCGTTGCGGTGCGTGTCATGCGTTTTTCTTCAAGTAGTTTTCGAGCATCATCAGGCAAGCGTCAATTTGGTCATCGGTTCCGACCGAGATACGAAGTCCGTCGCCCCATTCGGGAAATTTCATGAAGCGAACCAGGATTTGATTCTTCTTCAAAAATTCGTACATCCCTTGGTGATCACCGCTGGGGTGTTGGCACCAAACAAAGTTCGCTTGCGACGGCGTGACGTTGAACCCGAGCGATGTCAGTCGATCGGCCAGTCGCGATCGAGTTGCGTTCATCTTTGCGACTACATCGGCCAACCATTCTTGGCTACCCATTGCGGCGGTGGCCGCGGCGATCGAGATCATGTCACAGTTGTAGCTGTCTTTGATTTTGGCAAGCTCGGTGATCACGTGCGGTTGAGCGACCAGGAAACCAAACCGAATCCCCGCCAACCCATAAGATTTACTGAGCGTGCGGGTTATGAGGATGTTTTCGTGTTTTTGGACTAGGTCCAAACAATTCGTTTCGGCAAAGTCCGCATACGCTTCATCAACGACCAGTGGGCAGGTCATGGTTGAGGCGAGTTGCTCGATTTCCGACGGCGGGACCACCGTACCGCTGGGGCTGTTCGGGTTAGGTAAGAAAACCAAACGAACATCGTTTTCGGTTTTGCCAAATGCGGCTGGCAATTTCCAGCCGTCTTCAAACGTGACCTGTTCCCAATCGGCACCTTGGATGTCTGCCAATGTGCGGTACAGGATGTAGCTGGGGTAGGGCAGTCGCAATCGTTGCCCTTCGCCGACAAAGCCGCGGACCAGCAAAGTCAGGATCTCGTCGCTGCCGTTGCCCGCCAATATCCATTCGGGTCCAGGCAACCCGATTGCGTTGGCGGCAGCCCGGCGAAACGCGGTCGCCACGGGGTCGGGGTAGCGATTGATTGCACCGGTGGCCGCGTGCTGAATCGCCTCGACCACGGCCTTCGGTGGCGGATAGGGATTCTCGTTGGTGTTTAGCTTGACGGTTTTGCCTGGCGCAGGCTGTTCACCCGGCGTGTAGGGCTGCATTTTGGCAAGGGCAGGGCGGAAGAACGATTTGTCGGGCACTTCTAAGTTCGTTTCAGCTGGTAGGGGGCTCGGGGTTGTTAAAATCATTGTCGTCTTTCGCTGCTATGAAGGAGTTCTGGTCAAGGGTGGATTTCGGATTTCTGTTGGG
>CAXBHV010000634.1:0-4944 GCA_963974855.1 uncultured Rhodopirellula sp.
ACGCTGAAATGCGTCGCAGCCAGACGGGACCGACGGGCCAGTGGAAGCCGAAACTCGATCAGATCCCGCAGCCTCAATACGATTTGTTCGCCGAGATCAAACCAAGCGAAGAGGACAAGTTGCAGTCGATGCTGACGCGTGCGTCTCGCCGGGCTTTCAACGGAGCTCCGCCGATCATCCCGCATGTGGTCGAGGGCACAAACGACGCGGCCTGTTATGCGTGTCACGGTGAAGGCAAACGCATCGAGAACCGAGTCGCGAACCGAATGTCGCATGGATTTTTGGCAAACTGTGTTCAGTGTCATGCTCCGCCGCCCCCTAAACCTTTCACTGATTTCGATACTGAGGTGGAAACCACCTTCGTCGGACTGCCCGCACCGCTGAAGGGAGAGCGTGCCTTCCCCGGCGCACCGCCCACGATCCCGCATTCGACTTGGATGCGAGACCAGTGCTTGGCGTGTCACGGTGGCAACGCGGGCTGGGCAGGACTCGAATCGACGCATCCTTGGCGAACCAATTGTCTACAATGCCATGCTCCCTCGGCAACGCTTGACCAATCGATCGTCCCCGAGCAAATCGGCTTCTTGCCAGAACCCAACGTTAAATAGAAACGTGAAGTAGACTCGCATGTCAAATCAAGAACCGCCTCGCGATGGTCTTTCTCGCAGAGACCTTCTGCACGGTCGGTTGTTTGGGCACCGAGACTCCGAACCGATCGCGGAGCCACCAGCGGAATCCCCGCCGCCCGAGCGGCGTCATCCGCCGTTGGTAATGCGGTACCCGCGGACGACTCGCGAAGTCGGAGCTGTGGACGCGGAACCGGAAAAGTCAAGTACGCCAAACGCAGCGCGTCGCCGCACGATCCCCGTCCTGCGTCCTCCCGGAGCGATCGACGAAGAGAGTTTTCTGAACGAATGCACGCGATGCAATCGTTGTATCGAAGTCTGTCCTCACGATGCGATCATCCATGCACCGCCGCGAATGCGTGAAGCAGCCGGTACTCCGATGATCGATCCCGACCATCAACCGTGCATGATGTGCAACGATTTTCCTTGCATCACCGCCTGCGAGCCGGGTGTGTTGACCACGCACGTACGTCCGATGATGGGAACTGCGGTCGTTACCGAGCATTTGTGCCTGGCGCACCACGGAACGACCTGCACCGTATGCAGCGAGCGGTGCCCCGTCGAAGGAGCCATCCAAGTCAGCCAGGGAAAACCCAAGGTCAAGGAATCCGCTTGTACTGGCTGCGGTGTCTGTCGCTATGTGTGTCCTGCACCGGAAAACGCTATCCTACTGATGCCCGCGTTCATTCGCCCGACTCCGAAAACAAGACACCGAAGCAAACCACTCGATGAATGAATCACATGACGCGCTGGATCCAAACGAGACCCCTGAAATCCTCGAAGCTCACTGGGACCGCGAACAAGTGGTTCAGCTGTTTCACGACCTGAGTGAAGGCGCCAACGTTCAACACGTGCAAGTGCGTGCTGCGTCCGACGGTCGCGCACAAGACCAATCGGTCACGCTTCTTGAGGCCAAAGAGTTGCTTGAGCAAGGCGAAGCCCGTGCGATTCAAATCCGCTACGACTTTGACGGGCAAAATTGGTGCGACACGTTGATGGTCAAGCCCGACAAAGTCCACATCATCCGCACGCGAGTGTAACGTGATCGAATCGGCGAGCATTCCATCAACCCGCCATTTTGTAGTGCGAGCGTTCTGTGCGGCAGTGGCCATCCAGTGCCTGATGGCGAGTTCTGCGTCGGCTCAATTGTCGTACGAGCGAAAACCGATCGAGTACTCGACGACGACTTCGAACGATCCGGTTGCTCGCCTGCTCACACGGCTTTCCGCAGAAAAACAATCGCTTTCTAACGACGAAAAATATGGCTACCTCCCTGCGCTGCTTCGTGAACTGGATGTCCCCGTTGATTCACAAACGCTGGTGTTTTCCAAAACCAGTCTGCAGCGGCATCTGATTTCGCCTTCCAACGCGCGTGCGATCTACTTCAACGACGAATCCTATATCGCCTGGGTTCCCGGCGGTGAAGTCATCGAGATCGCATCGACCGACCCAATGCTCGGCACCGTGTTTTACACCGTAGCGCAAGGGCAAACGAACACGACAGGCAAATTGATTCGCCACAACGACCGCTGCTTGTTCTGTCACGGATCGACCGACACGGGCCGCGTTCCCGGATTGATCATGCAATCGGTCTACACCAATGCCGATGGCGATCGCGTTTTTCCATCGCGTTCGATTCCCACCGACCCGCGAGGTCCACTCGCGGGCCGATGGGCAGGCTGGTACGTGACCGGCACGCACGCTGCACAATCGCATCTTGGTAACTTGATGCTGTCGTCGGGCGATGAAGTGCAGCCAAAAGAGTCGATCACGACAGGAAATATTGTTGACCTGTCACCTTGGCTCGACGTTTCCAAGTACCTGATTCCCGACAGCGACCTGATCGCCTTGATGGTGCTACAACACCAAGTCTCGATGCACAATCGGTTGACCGAGATCAATCACAAAACACGGCTGTATCAAAGCGAAGCAAAAGCGATTCACGATGCGAATGACAATTCCCCCTCTCGCCCACCAGATGATCGCGAATCGGATGAAGATGCCTTTGTTTTCAGCCAGTTAGCCGAGCGACTTGTCGATGGATTGCTAATGGTTGACGAACCGTTGCTAAGCGACCAAATCAGCGGCACCAGTTCGTTTACCGAGAGTTTTCAAACGCGAGGACCGGCGGATCCGCAAGGCCGCAGTTTGCGGCAATTCGATCTTCGCACTCGGTTATTCACGTACAGGTGCAGCTACTTGATCTACAGCGATTCGTTTGATGCGATTCCCGATCCTGTCCGAACGCGTGCCCTACAGCGACTGCGAACCGTACTGAGCCAAGATCTCCCCGCGGCCAAATATTCATCGATGTCCAAAGAAGAACGGACCACGATTCTGCAAATCCTGGACGCCACCAAGCCCGAGTTCCGCCCGTAACCGCAAAGCGGACTTCGCGGTGATATTCACTGGTCCCCAGGCTCCTTGCCTGGGAACCCTATGCCTCGCAGGCTCCCGCCTGCTGCAGCACAACAACAGGAGGCGGGAGCCTCGGGTGCAGTGCGTTACCAGGCAGGAGCCTGGGAACGAGTGTTTTTACCTACTGGTCACCGCTGCGGTGAAAGAACGCTGAGCCAGGAATCACCGACATAGCGACGTCATCGTGTTGCCAGCGCACGTTCAACGTGCGTTTGCCACGGCCTTGAAAATAATCGAGTCGAAATGGCACAAGCCCCGCCCGCAGACGGACGACACACGATTCCTCGAGTGCCGGATGATCACCATCGTTAACGATCAAGTCGCGTCCGCCGATCGTCAACCGACTGCCGTCGTCCGAGGCGAGATTGAATGTATAGACGCCACTCGTGGGAACATTCAAAAAACCGTCGAAGCGAATCGCAAAGTATTCATCACGTGGTTTAACCGCTTCCACATCCAGCCCCAGTGCGGTGCTCGTTTTCTGCCCCGGATCACGAAAAGCCATTTCCAAGGTGTTGTTAAATTTTCTCGGATCAAGCGGATACGCGGTAATGGATAAACCTGGTTCCGTCGCGTCAGCGATCTCCTCGTCCACATTCTCAATTGGCACCGCTTCGGCTAACGTCAAACTCAACTGCATCCGCTGGTCGCCACGCACCACATCCAACTGAACTGTCTCACCCGCCTTCCGTCCCACCAGTGCGAGTGGCCATTGGTACGCATGCAGCGTCTGATTCCCGTTGACTTTCACCACTTGGTCACCGAGTTGCAGCTTTGCATCGGCTGCAGGTCCACGATCATCAACCGAGTTCAATGTCGGTGGATCAACAAGTGGATCAACGTCACATCCCGCAGTAATTCCATCACGAGCCTCGATCGCCAGCACTCGCGGGATCAATTCGCGAATTCGGTCGGCCCCCATTGCCAAGCCGAGCGACTCGGCATTGGAATGCAGTCGCAGTGCCATACCGACCTGAGCTCCTTCAGCGTTCACAAGTGGACCGCCGGAATTGCCTTGAAACAGCGGCGCGGATGTTTGCACCATGCCTTGCGTATAGACACTGCTCTGCATTGAATAGCGATTTAGCCCGCTGAGAATACCTTCGCTGACGGTCAGCCCCACACCGAGAGGATTCCCGATCGCCACGATCGGTTCGCCAAGCATCAAATCGTGACTGCGACCGATTGGCAATGTTGGCAGCGGATCGCGTGAGAGGATGCGAATGATGGCGAGGTCATAGGCTTCGAGCTCCGCGATCGGTTTGTAGCGAAACTGTTTCCCCTCGCTGTCCTGAACGATTCCAGCGGCAGCCCCCGTGATGACGTGCGACGCCGTCAACCCATACCCCGCCGCATCAATCGTGCTGGCGGAACCAGTCCGGCCTTGTTGTTGCCCGGAATCATCCTTCCCCAAAAAAGCAAACACCGACGTCACTGCCGGGGCAGCTTTTTGCAGCATACGAACTTGCGGCGTAAAACGCGGGCTATCAGGCGAAACCGAATTTTCGGTCAACGCCTCGCTAGGCTCATCCGCGCGTAGCGAACGGAGCGATGGACAGGCCATCATCAATGCGAGGATGAATGTCAGTGGAAACAATCGGAACAACGCAGATCCCCTTTTTAATAAAAACGCGTTCATGAACGCATCTAACGATACCGGATAACAGGGCAGACTAGGCCGGAGGCCGACATAACCTATGCCGGTTGCGTGAGCCACCGGAGGCAGGGGTTGGGAACGAATAAAGCCCAGCGGGCGGCACACTTGTTGACATTGTATCGGCCTCCGGCCTCGCGGCGCCAGATTTTTTTAAAGCTTTGGCTCACGCCAACGGCATTCGATGTACCGGACTCCGGCTAGTACGTTTGTTATTACTTCAGCGATAAACAAATTCGCTTCCTG
>CAXBHV010000635.1:0-4938 GCA_963974855.1 uncultured Rhodopirellula sp.
GACTGACATCAGGGACAAGTGCCGGTCTGGTACTTAGTCACGCAACGCCGCTTGGACAAGGAGAGGCAATCCAAGATGTAGGTACATTCAACCCTTCCGTAGAGATCCTTACCGACGGGGTTCGATTCGTTGGACAGTCTGGAGAGGTCGAGACGCGAAGATTCTTCGCGACAATCCTCGGAGAACTTGGACCTATTGATCCAACGGGATTCAAATTCATAGGTGAACGAGACGGCGTCTTTGAGTTCCAAAATGCTTCGAGCCAACCCTTCTTCTTCTTTCCAACAACCGTCAAAGTCGCTCCTGGAAACGAGCCAGAGGACGTGCTGCTAAACATTGAACTTGATAACGGAATCTCCATCCGACCACGTTTTGGAGAAGATACCGAAGTTGGATTTGATCCCGCGGACAACAAAGTCAAGGTTTACTCACAGGGAAACAAGTTTGGTCTCGGAGTCTTCCTAGATCTCGAAATCGAATACGACAACGCCCCGGTGGTGGGAACAAACGAAGAATTACGTCAGCTGATCGTGGCCGATTTCACACGGGATGGGCAGCCAGACATCGCACTTTTGGTTCGTACGGAATCCGGCGGTTTCGAGTTGCGTTTTTACGACAACACTGGTCAACTGAGTTGGAGCGACGGGCGAACTGTCGAGATCGAGCCGGGAATCGAAATCAACAACGTCCGAGTCCAGTTGGCCGCAATCGATCCCGCAAATCGAATGACAGACTTAATCGTCTTTGTCGACAGTCAGAGTAACGGCGGGTCTCAATCGGATTTCTTTTCGATGCAGAATCCGGGCAACGGCGTCTTCCAGGCTCCAGTTTTCGCGGCTTCTGGTAACAGCTGTGATCCGGAGCCGTTCTTCGCGGTGACCGATATGAATCGTGACGGAAACGACGACATTGTTTGTTCTGCCGGTGGGACGCTTCGGGTTTCCGAGGGCATTAATGATCTAAACGGTTACTTTTTTAGCTTGTTCACAACCTTCCAGCTTTTGCAGAGCACACTTTTTGCCGGGCTTGTTGCACGCGCCGGTGGCAACGTCGCATTGGGTACGGACACACACTTTGTGCAACTGCAGAGTACCCTGGCGATAACCTTCACCGCTGTTGCCGGTCTGGCTCGTCAAACTCCCACGCCACCGCCCATCCAAGGCAAAGTCGAGGTGGCCGACGCGACTGGTCTGATACGCGTGATTGTTACCGCAACGCACGAGAACGGCGATCAGTTGTCAACGCAGACACATGACGAAGATATCAACGGCGATGGCATACTCGATGCGTCAGAGCTCAACCTGTATTCGTTCACGCCCACCGCATCAGGTGTCTATACCATTACGGTCGATGCGGATAATAGTGTGGACGCCACTCATACCGTCACGCTTGCCCCCAGTGAAATTGTTGTTGACACCAATCAGTGCACTGTCCAAAGTCCTTGCGAAAATCTTGACTTTGTCGTCATCAACGCCGACACGGATTTTGGCGATGCTCCCGATTCCTACGGTACCGCTGAGCACCTGATTGATAGCACATTTTTGGGAATCACTGTCGATGGCGAGTTAGCCGGAATCGGATCTCCTGGCGCCGACAGCGACGACAAGATCGGTCGCGATGATGAGGATGGCGTGGCGTTCGGAGCAGAACTCATACCAGGTAATCCGGCAAGTTTCATGGTTTTCGCGAATGGGTTTTCAGAGTTGTCAGTATTCATTGACTTCAATGCCGACGGCGATTTTTCTGATTCTGGCGAAGCCCTGCCGCGGGAGTCCTTGGAAGCTGGCGAAAATCTAATTCTATTTGACGTCCCTCCCGAAGCGGTTTCCGGTCAGACCTATGCTCGATTTCGAGTCTTTGACGACGACGAAGACGACTTTGTCGGCCCGACCGGAATTGCGAATAGCGGTGAGGTGGAGGATGTCGTGGTGACAATCGCCAACACGACAGACGAGCCAATTTTCGGGCTCCTTGGCATCGAGTCGACTGCCAGTCTCGTTCGCTCGGTTGACACGTCAACCACGTCGAGTGTCTCGGTCGACGTGATCGGCAGCGGCAATCTGTTTGGTTGGATCGACCTTAATGGAGACGGAGACTGGCTCGACCCTGGCGAACAGATCGTCAATGGTGCTGCAGTGAATGAAGGCAGCAATTTTCTCAGTTTCTCGATTTCACCAGGCACCACATCAGGTGATATCGCAGCGAGATTTATCGTGGCAGCCGAGAATGACGTTCAACCTGCCGACGCCGGAACAACAGGCGACTTTCTCGATTTATTTTTCGCTATTTTAAGTGGTGTGGACACCCCAGACGTCTCCGTTAACACAGTTGATGGCAGCACGCTGATTCAGCAGGGTAGCATCGTTGTCCGCTCGAGTGCGATCGAACTATTCCGCGCCAAAATCGCCGAGATCGGTTCACTCAGTGTTGTGGGTACGGCAACCGATGAAACCGTAACGATTAATATCGCGACGGGTTTTGCAATCCCTTCCGGTGGCCTATCGGTCGACGGCATAGGTGGAACCGATTCATTGGTTTTGATCGGTGAAAAAGGCACCCTTGACCTGACAGATCCCTTGATCGCTGTTACCAATGTTGGTCACTTGGATCTTTCGAGTAGCGATGTTAATACCATCGCGTTTGATGCGGCGGCCGTCGGGGAGTTGTCGCCAACCGACCGCTTAGTCTCGATCGTGACGGGCGAAGACGACGTGATCGATGTTCGAGACGCCTCTGATTGGCGTATGACCGAACCGATTCGCAACGGCAGCTTCATTGTCACAGCCGACAACTCAGTTTCCGGCGGTGGCGAGGCGATCGAAGCGCAGGTTCCTCACCCGTGGCAAAACATTCTTCGCGCCGGAGACGTCAACAATAGTGGTACCGTCACGGCATTGGACGCTTTGCAGATCATCAATGAGCTTGGCCGACGTGAGTTTTCCTCCGCTGGTACATCGGTTCTTGCCGACCCCTCATCGCTCGGGACCTGGCCAGGCGTTTACTTTGACCACAATGGCGATGACCTGGTAACCGCGGCCGACGCAAATCATGTGATCAACGATCTTAATCTTCAAGGCAACTCGGGTAGCGCGTTAGGCGAAGATGTTGGAACTATTGACAGCTCGCTTGATTTGAGACGATCGGCGAATTTGCAAGACGACGACAGCTCGGCCCCAGACGTGGTACAACGCTTACAGAACGGTCCCCCCTTAAAATCAGCCTCGTTTGAGTTCATTGTCAATCGAGTCGAAGCGGAAACGGTCGCGGAATCCGATCAACCAGCGACAGAGATGTCGAGTGAATCGTTGGATGAGCTGATGTCCGTTGATTCATTCATCGATCAACTTTCCAGTCAATCGCTTCTCAACTCCATGTCGTTGGCGAAATGAGGACCTTCGAAACAATTACGGACGTTGCGGAGCTCGCGCTGAAGTTCGACGTGTTCGGCGATTCACGAAAGTCTTGACGACTTCCGCTACGAGTCAGCCCGTCACTTGGTGGTCCGGTAGTCCTAGCTAGTGCCGTGTCCATTGAGTGAGTTTCTTTTTAGGCGGCTGTCGCGAAGTCATTGGTTTGTTTGTGTTTTGCATTGGAATTCCAAACTTTTTGGGCGAGCTCACGGTTGCCGTTGTGCCAGTCCAGGTAGCTTCGGATTGCCGATTCCAATTCAGCGTGGGAAATGCAATCCGAATTCTCCAGCGCGAACTTCTTTAATCCTGTGAAGTGGCATTCGATTCGATTAAGCCACGAGGCTTTACTGGGAGTGAAGTAGAACTCGATGCGATGAGCCTGGGCCCAACGTAGCACTTCCGTGTTGAGATGAGTCCCGTAGTTGTCCAGCACGACATGTAGCGTGCCCGAGGAGCGGAATCGACGGCGCACCCATTTCAAAAAGTCCAGAAACTCCGAACTGCGTTTCCGGTCGTAAAACTTTCCCTCCAGCTTGCCCGTCTCTAAATCGTAGACGCCTAAGAAATGTCGCACGCCGCCGTAGCGATGGAAGGTGGCCCTGTGTCGCTCGACGTCCTTTACACCAGGCTTGGTGTAGCAGTTGCCGCCACGAGGTTGGAAGTTCAGCGGACCGAATTCATCAATACAAATCCGTCGCCCGTTCTTGGGGCGGCGACGATAGAGCCGTTGAATCCGTCGGTATTTCTCCCAAAACAATGGGTCATTGGACTGTTTCCATGTTTTCGTCCGCCTCAAGCGGACATCACACCGCTTGAGCAGTTCGCACAGTCGTTGGGGACTGATGCTTTCGATGATTTGTTGACTTATCAGGTACTCCCGCAGCTTCCGCAGGGACCATTGAGTCAGGCCGATGAGTTCTTTCGGCGAACTCAATGCGATGTCGGTGATTTGCTGAACAATCCCATCGTCGAATTTTGTTGAGCCATGGGTGTGACTTTCGGGCTTCCAACGAACGGCCACAAGTCCTTCGCGGTTGAATCGAAGAATGAGCTTTCGCACCCATTGGATTGTGTAACCAATACGTGCCGCAATTTCTTGATTGCAGACGCCACCACAAGAGAAGAGAATAACTCTTGCATGGCTGCTCTCGACGGAATTGAGCCGTTGTCGTTTCATTCGATGAAGTTTCTTTCTCTCGGGAGGAGAGACAGTTCGAACCTGCACGTGACGCATTGGAGAAGTCTCCGCTAAGTGAGTCGGTGAGATGTCGCATGGACGTGGGGACTTCTCTTCTTACGACAACATGCAGTGTTTGTCACGCAAGTCGTTGCTCCGCTAGCATTTGCAGCCGTCGTAGGGAAACTCACTCAATGGACACGGCACTAGTTTTGGTCTGAGTGCATTGACTACACAAGGGCCTCAAAAATCGCTGAGGCCTGACACAACGCCTTGATCGCAGTAGTCGATGCGGATCGCTTTGCCGTTGGCATCAAGACTGCGTCGGCCTGCCTCGAGGATGGCGGTGCA
>CAXBHV010000636.1:0-4936 GCA_963974855.1 uncultured Rhodopirellula sp.
AATCAACAGCCCGTTGACGAGTTCCGCTACGAAATGCTTTACAGCGTTGCGCTATGGTACGACCGGCGACGGACCCGTCATTCATCGACGTACAACTACAGTGCCGGCAAATTTGTCACCAAATCGCTGTTTATTTCGCGACCAGAGGATGCTGGCAGCCGCAGGCATCCCGCCAAGCAGTATTGGATTTACCTCAATCAGTCGCATCAAAGTGCGAATGGTAGTTTGCCCGACCGAACAACGACCCCCGTCAAAATTACGTACGACAAGGCCGTTCATGAGTTTCGCAGGCGTCGACGAAAATACAAGTTCACAGACGAAATAGTACGCGAGATAGGTAATGACCATCGTCGCAATCTGCAATGCGGGTAGGTCGTCAGGCAGTTGTTTGGCAGCGACGACCGCGACAATCATCGATAGCACATTGTCCAGCACAGCAGCGATGTGCCTCGGGATCGTCGTTCCCTCCGGTGAATCTGCTGGAGTTTTTGAGTTAAGCGGCGTCGTTTCCATTCAAATCCGTTTTAAGGTAAGCGCATGTCAAGTCGGTCGGAGGACTTGTGGTTCTGGGGGTGAGGCCAAGTCGTTATGAGGGATTCTCACTTAGAATTCCCACTTGTTCTTACAAAGTGCCCCCTCATTGGAACGGTTGGTATTCTCTGCCTCAGTAGGACGGGTGTCAAGGTTATTCTTGCCTTGGAGCACAGCCCGAATGACGTGGACTTTGTGAGCCGACGGCGTTAGCCGCGGGCCTTGTTTTATCCGCGATTTACTGAGCGGCGGCCCAACGCTAGCGAGTTCGGCTTACGAAATGGGACTGTCAAATATTAAGATTAGGAATTAAGCATGGGGGTTGGGGAACTTTCTTCATTGGATGAGGGTACTGCTGTTCTTTGCGAGATAGATCTCCTATTGTTTTCCTGCGTCAAATACCGCCAACTGAGGCAAGTGGTCGCTCAAGGCAAACGATTCCTTGTCGTCGATATTCAGGCGAAAAGCTCCTTCAAACAGCGGTCTTGATTCATCCACCTGATCTGCGATCGGTCCAGCGGCCATGACGTAATCGATCCGCCACTTGGGAATGTCTGACTTGATCGTGGGGCCGTCACCCTTGCCAACTTGAGCGAATGTATCGGTCCATCCAGCGTCGATCCAAAGTTTGTATTCCTGCGTGTCAGGGCCGTGATTTAAATCGCCGATCAGAAGCATCGACCGCCCGGCATCAAGATCCGGCTTCATTGATTCGATCATGGTCCGAATCTCTCTCAGCCGAACCGTCGGATCGGCGGTTGGATAGAGATGGGCCGAATGGACAATCAGTTGTTCGTTGTTCGGCAATTTGATCGTAGCGTTTCCCCAATGCCGAGTGAACAACTCCTTCGGTCTCTCGCCCGTCATCGGTGCGTTGTGTGACTCGAGGATCTCGTACCTGCTTAGCAGCGTGCCCGGCCAATTTCCGCCACTTGCAAATCGAACGTGATTCATTCCCAGAAGCTCAGCAACTTCTTGGGTCAGTTTCTCCGCGGGAGACTCCGAAAAGTTGATGATGTCGGGTTCGTGCAAAGCCAACTCCATCGCCAGTCGTCGCGTCATTTGGCCTTTCGCAACGGACTGCTTCGCCAAGTTGCGCTGGTTTGGCCAACCCGTAAGACCATAGATGTTGTAGGCGATGACTCGGAGTGGCTTAGTCGTTGAATCCCCAGCAAACGAACTTGTATTTGCGATGGCGAGACTGGCAGCGAGTGTGCCACAGAATTTTCGACGAGAGATGGGCATCGTGTTCTCCATTGGTGTTGAGAAAGATTGTACTGCAAAAATCCATCCGCATCCGATCTCGACAGCACAAAACTCGGTCGCGTTACCATCGCTCTATACACATTTGCTAGAATTCGAGCCACGATCAACCAGCACAATCTTTGGTGGAGATGAAGAATTGGGAAAAAATATCGTTGTTTGCTGCGACGGAACGGGGAACCAATTTGCAGTGGATCAAACGAATGTGCTTCGCTTGCATTACTCGCTTGTTATCGATGCGCAGCGGCAAGTCGCGTTCTATGAGCCAGGCGTTGGTACGTTCAGTCCCAATATGGCGTTGACCCGCCCCGGTAAAGCATTCAGCAAAGTACTTGGGCTTGCATTCGGAGCCGGCTATCGCAAGACAATCGAAGACGCCTACTGGTTTATCGTCGAGAACTATCAACCGGGGGACCGGATCTGCTTATTTGGGTTTAGCCGCGGCGCGTATGCAGCTCGCGTCGTTGCCGCCTTGTTGCACGCCGTGGGAATCCTGCAACAGGGAAATCGTCATCTCGTTCAATACGCGTTGTCCGAGATTGAATTGCGGAAAGGAGTCAGCCTGGACTTTGCGCATCTCGGGCGTTTCCGAAAACAATTTTCGCAGTCGTTCGATCAAAAACCATTCATTTTCCTGGGCCTTTGGGACACGGTGTCATCCGTGTCGTGGGCATACGACTATTTGTCGTACGCGTTTACCGCAAGCAATCCGAGCGTTGATGTTGTGAGACATGCCGTCTCGATCGACGAACATCGAGCATTCTTCTCGCAAAACTTGTTCAAGCGTCGGCAGCATCAAGATTTTAAAGAGGTTTGGTTTGCGGGCGTGCATAGCGATATCGGCGGCGGGTATCCCGAAGATGAAAGTGGTTTGGCCAAGATTGCCTTGGAGTGGATGCTGGTTCAAGCCCGCGATGTTGGCGGCGTACTGCTCGACGATTCAAGAGTCAAGCGAGTACTGGTAGAAGGGAGCGGGCCCAGTCATGCGGGGCCGATACATCGTTCTCTGACATGGAAATGGTGGTGGGCAGAGTTTTTCCCGAAGCAGAGCTATCCGTCACCTGTGCCGCTGCCACATCTGTTTCGGCGGAGGAAGCCGACGACGCGATCACTCGATCAATCCGATGTAAAGAGTTGTCGAATCCATGAGTCGACGGTGCGGCGAAACAGTGACACTCAAGTCAATTACAAGCCATCAAACTGGCCAAAAGAGTTCGAGGTCGAACCGCAGTCGCGATACGAATTCGAATCGTGAAGGACCACGCAAATTGCTGGCCCGATGCCTGCTTCCAAAGAGTGCCGTCATCGTATCTTCGGACAATCCATGCTGGACCGGCGATCCGCATACACCATTGCGAAGGAGGGGAGTCTGGTTGAACCAGACATCCTTACCCCCCTACGCTATTCATTGGTGTTCCGATCCCAAGTCGCATTCGAACCTTTGCTGGTTTCGATTTGCTACTTGTTCTTCTTTTCCTTTGCTGCTTTTCGTTTTTCCTTCGGATTGAGCTTCGCTTTCTTTTGCTGCTCTTTTTTGCCCTTATCCTTACTTCCGCCTTTGTCACCCATCTCTGGTTCTCCGAAATCGAAAGAATTGGAAATTTAACCGAAAAGCTTAGTTGCCTTGTTGCACCTGGACGTTTTCGGCACAAGGGCCTTTTTCTCCACGTGCCTCATTGAACGTGACTTTTTGCCCTTCTCGGAGATCGTCGAAACTGCCGCCTTCGACGCTCGACGAGTGAAAGAAGAGGTCTTTTGAGCTGCCAGCGTCAATAAATCCGAAGCCTTTGTCGGTGAGCCGTTTGATAGTACCTTCAGCCATTGTTCATCCAATTCGATAAATTTCTTCGCAGCATTCGCATGAGACGGAATTGTCCAGGCTAGTCCGCTGCGATCGCTATCGTATCAGAAGTTGTCTGGTTGCCGACCCCAAACTGGTCAGACCTCCTGGATTCGCCAATTAATGACGTTGCCGTCGCCCGCCAGCTCGATTTTGCTTGTAAAGGTCAATCGCTAGCTCTGACCAGTGAAGTAGGGCCGGTTCCTACCGGCCGTCTCACATGCGTGGCCGACCTAACCGAACATCCACCGGTCGCCCTCCGGAAGGTATCGCCGACGCCGAGTTTGCACCGGCGAGCGACGTCCAATAGCGAAAACGCACAGACAGATCCGTGTGGAATTTAAACAGGAGGTAAGGGAGGAAGTATGACGATTGAAGTTGGCCACGTATCGACACGAATTTTCACGAATCTTCGCATCGGAAGTCGCCGCGATCTTGAACGAGCCGAACTTGACGTATCTACGGTCCATCACTTCTACGGTCCATCACTTCCAGCATATCCAAATGGATCGTTTCAGCTGGGGCGATCAGCATCCTGCGTAGTACCAGGGTTACGTGTCTGGGTTGGACACATGTCGTGCTTGAGTGACGTCTGAGACTGCAGCGCGGTTGAAGCGGACTTGACGCAGCGAACGAATTCGCTTTAATTAGGCGAACGAATTCGCTTTAATGAATCATCCTGGAGTTTTGATGGCTCGCCCTCCCAGTACTTCGCCGACCGACGTCGAAATGCAGATCCTGGGTATTCTGTGGCAACACGGCCCGTGCGGTGTGAGGCTGATTCATGAGCACTTGCATCGCGAAAAAGGAACCAACTACTCGACTTCCGTAAAGATGTTGTCGGTGATGCTTGGGAAAGGGTTGGTTAAACGAACCGAGAACCGACGACCTCATTTGTATCGAGCGGCTTGGAGTCGTGAGCGAATGGGCAATAGTTTGCTCGGCGATTTGGCGATCAAGGTCTTTGAAGGTTCGGTTTCGAGTTTGGTGCTCAACGCGCTCTCTGCCAGCAAGGCTAGCGAACGAGATATTCAAGAGATTCGTAAAATCCTCGAACAAATGGAGAATCGGGATGATGGGTAATTTGGTGGAATCAACGTGGACGGTTCAATTGGGATGGGTCTTGGTCAACAGTACGTGGCAGATCATGTTGGTGGCACTGTGTGTTGCGACTGCTCGCCATCTATTGCGGTTCTCCGCCACTCAGCGTCATCGCTTGGCTTGCGCTGCCATGTTAGCCGTGGCGGTGTGTCCGATGGTGACATGGTGGTCGCTGGCGTACTCCATCGATCCGCTTCGTGT
>CAXBHV010000637.1:0-4933 GCA_963974855.1 uncultured Rhodopirellula sp.
TTATCACACGGTCAAGAGGAAACAGGAAAATGGGTGACAGAAAAATGAAGATGCTGCATTTGGGGGCTGACCATTTTTCTGTCCCTCATCTTCCTGTAAATTCAACTTTGCTTGATTGATCAATGAAGCGATGCTTCGCGATGTCAATTCCTACACACTGAACTTATTAACAACCCACAATACCTTGCCAGCAACAATGGAATAGAATCGGGGTAATCAAACGCGAGCCTTCAAACGTAGAGTCTCGCCTCTGTCAAGTACGACACCGAGTCGTACATAACTCCGTTGTACGGTCGATCTGGTATAATTCGAGAATGACTACTATTAACGAGATCTTGACTGCTGCCCAATCTTTGCCTGCTTCCGAACGCGCGCAGTTGATTGCGACTCTTTGGGACAGTGTGTCGCCTGTCGACTGGGTTCCGCCCGATTCCCAGTGGATCACAGAGGCTAATCGCCGCAGCGATGCCTACGACGCTGGCGAAATGACCGGTACCCCTTGGGCTGAAGTCCGCGAACGTGCTCGCCGTGAGGCTGGGCTAGATGGCTAACGTCATCTTTTGTTCGGCAGCTGAGGTCGATTACACGGAATCCCTCAAGTGGTATGCGGAACGGAGCCTCGAAGCGGCAAACGACTTCGACGCTGAACTGGATCGGGCAATTTCTCAGATCGCTGCAGGTCCCTAGCGCTTTCCGATGTGTGACCAACGTCACCGGTATTTCCTGCTCCGGCGTTTTCCATTTCGGATCATCTATCGCATTGTCGCGTCTGATGTTGTAGCGATCGCGGTAGCACACGGATCGCGGTCACCAGACTATTGGGCTAACCGGTAGCGCCGCACAACATGGTTTTTACGCTAGGCTTCGGCACACCTTCCTTGGTTGGTCACGCGGGCTGGCATTGATACAATCTCTCGTAGTTCAAACATCGCTCGCTACGTTTTTGGCCGCGACGTAAATGCCTTCCGTTGGGCGCCCCAGCATGAACCAAGACTTCCCCATCGATGAGAACGGTAACGTACTCCGTAGCCTCATCAACCGTGGTGACCCGCTCACTGAGCCTCGCGAGATCAACTTCCATTTCATTTTTCCAACTCGCTCACAGGCAATCGGGTTCGTCGAAATCTTGACCGACAAACAGCTTCGACTTGAGCTTTCGTGGCATGACGAGCGGCAGCTCTGGCAAATCACAGTTGTCCAGCACATGATACCTGACCACGCTGCAATCACTGCACTTGAGAATCGTCTCATTGACATGGCTCAACCGCTTGACGGCACTGCGGACGGCTGGGGTTGTTTCGCAATCAAAGCGTAAGGGCCGCACAACTTCTTAGGGTTTGGGGTCAGCGAGGGACGAGCCTGATCCAAACCTCATGTTCAAGACGAGCCGCTTCGTGGCGGGAGGCGGCTGGTTCGTCAACGCGACGTCGCATGGCACTACGAAGCGCTAGTGGGGAGTGCAGCTCGATGCATCGCAGCACTCCGTTGAAAGAAGCGAGTCTCCAGCGTGGGGCCTCCTCCCCGTAAAGTACGACACCGAGTCGTACATAACTCCGTCGTCGGACGCTCGCCGATTGTTTCCGCAGCCTTATGACCTACGATGATCCACAACGATTACTGATACTCGACGTGGACGAGACGCTCATCTACGGTTCGGAACGCGAACTCGATCGTCCAGCTGACTTCCGCGTTGGGCGGTTTCATGTCTACCGGCGTCCCCACCTCGGCGCGTTCCTTGACGCAGTCTCCGATTGGTACACACTCGCCATTTGGTCCTCTGCGACCATTGATTACGTTTCTGGCATCGCCGCCGCCATTCGCCCCAAACAGGTCGAATGGAAATTCGTTTGGGGACGCGAACGCTGTGTTCAACGCGTGGACCCCGAGCGATTCGAGACGATCTACATCAAAGATCTGCGTAAGGTCAAACGACTTGGGTTCGACAAACGCCGAATTCTTTGCGTTGACGACACGCCTTCAAAAACACAGCGAAACTATGGTAACGCGATCTATGTTTCACCATTCGAGGGCGAACCCGACGATGAACTTGAGACCTTGACCCGTTATCTCGGTTCGATTCGCACTGCGGACAATTATCGTCGGATGGAAAAACGCGGATGGAGAACTTATGCGTAGCGCACCGCGTCCGATAACTTCTTAGGGTTTGGGGTCAGCGAGGGACGAGCTTGATCCCAAACCCATGTTCAAGGCGAGCCGCTGCGTGGCGGGAGGCGGCTGGATCGTCGACGCGACGTCGTTTTGCATTACCAAACGCTAGAGGGGAGTGCGGCTCGATGCATCGCAGTGCCCCAGAGGGAGTGCTGCAGTCAGAAGAAAACAGGAAGATGGATGACTTGTCAGATCCTGGGTTTTGCGAGATGGATTATTGGCAGCGGCTGTCATGGCTCGGTAGTCGGACACTCTGATGAAGCGACGTTGGTGCAACTATGCGGTTCATAGCTTCCCTGCTCACATTGGCGATTACCCATAGCTGTTTTGGTGATCAAACGGCCACGGATGGTCGGGTTTACTCGGTATACTTCGACACTTCCTGTCAAATGCCTGTATTCACGGTGAGTCCGGAATATGAGCCTGTGGTGAATACCCTTCAGTGGACGGTTGGGAACGCTCCAGAAGGGTTGCAACTCATTGCCGCCATTGGACTGTTGGCAAATCGGTTTGGGTTGAGTCAGACGCAAGCGGTCGACCTTCGAAACGGCTTTGGCGAATCGTATGAGGCGATGAATAGCGACCCTCAGTGCGCGGGGCTTACGTCCGCATTGGATGAAATCTTCGCGACTGATCCGGAGCGTCAGGGACATTACTTTGTTTATGTCCCAACGGAGCCCTCTGTTGCTGCGCCGACAATCTTGTTTCTCCACGGCTACGGTGGCAATTTGAAATACTATATCTGGGCGCTGAAAGAGGCGTTTCCCGATTCCGTTATTGTTGCGCCAACTTGGGGGATTGGTTGGCACGATGGTGACGTTGTTTATGTTGATGAGGTATGCCGGAATGTCGAAACGCATTTCCGGATCTCATTGGGGAACAAATGGGTGATGGGATTATCCGCTGGTGGCCCTGCCGGATTCCGTGTGATGAACAGGAAACCATCCGATTACCGAGGCTATATATGCATTGCGTCAGGATTGCCTCAGCAGCGAGCTGCTGAACTGTCGTTTAAAGAGCCCATCCTGATGCTCAACGGAATCAATGACGTCCGGTTCCCGATTCAATTCGTCAGGCGAGGAATTGCCGAGATGGAATCGCATGGTCTTTGTGTGGAACAGGTTGAATTAGATAGAGACCACTTCTTCTTGTTGACTCAACGCGTTGAGACGTTTCAGATTATTGAATCGTTTATACAGAAACACTCGACAGTTCCCGTGAACTTGTCAAGCATTGACAAGCCGCACTGGATATTAAGATTGTTCCGATCATGGGGTTTGTACTTTTTGGGGCTGTCCATTCTCTACTTGCTGGCAATCAAAAAACTGCGGGGCCGGCGCAAGAAGTTGTTGTGACTGCTCGGAACATATGTGTTCGTAGACTGGCGCCGTGCCCGAAAACATGGCTTTTACGCTGAGGCCTTCGGCACACTTTCAGAAGAAAACAGGAAAATGGGCGACAGAAAAATGATGATGCTGCATTTTGGGTCTGACCATTTTTCTGTCACATTCATCTTTCGGTGTCTTCACTTTTGCTTGACAGATGAAGGAAGCCACGCATCGCGAAGCCGATTATTACACGACCGAACTTTGCAGCAACCTACTGTGACTCGTCAAAAAATATCGACTAAAATGGAAAGTATTATGAGCGAGACTCCAGCTTGGAGCCTCATGAACTTAAAGTGCGATACCCTGTCGTACATAACAACGCTAGCGGCTCAAACTAACGTGATGGAATCCTCTATGAAACCAACTGCGAAACAGGGGCAGTACCTCGCGTTCATTTACTACTACACTAAACTGAACAGGCAACCGCCTGCTAGATCGGACATGCAGTGGTACTTCAAGACGTCACCACCGACGGTTCACAACATGGTGGTAACTCTCTGTGATCGCGGATTCATATCGCGAGAACCGGGCCGTGCTCGAACAATCAAATTGCTGGTCGATCGCGATGCCTTTCCAGACCTTGAGTAGCACAACCACGGACATACGTCCGTGGCTGATAGCTGACGTGCCTTTGTGACTGGTATCCCGATGTTGCGAGTCGCCTCCAACTGCTTCTATTTTCTCGCTTGATTTTCGCTGATGGGTACGCGAAAGCGCGTGTCGCTTCGATGACCATCTTTCGCGCTCACTCACTTTCCCACATTCTTCGTTTCGGTCGTGGTGCCAGTTTAGGTCAGGGGGAGTTCAGCTACCGTGCCGGAACTTCGCTCCGCCACGGTCCGGCCTACGACTAGGTCCGACCTGCGTGTGGACGCGTCGCCTCTTTCGTGGAAACGAGGGATCGGCAAGAATGGGCGATTCACGATTTCCGCTGCCATTCCATGGCAAGATCCTTATTCGCCGGTCGACCTTAGTGCCAAGTGAACCCTCCACCGCCACCGGAAAGTCGGCGATCAACGCGTTTCTGATTCACGCGGCAATGCTACTGCATCGCTACGGAACGCCCTCGCACCGGCTCGAACGTGTGATGACGCAAGTCGCTTCGTCGCTTGGCGTGGAAGCGGTGTTTCTGTATACGCCTACAGCGCTCGTGATCTCGATCACCAACGGGACCAGCGAAGAGACCGTCGTCCGCCGCGTGGATTCACGCGAAATGCATGTCGACAAGCTGTTCCAAGCCGACGATGTCCTGGGAAAGCTCGAGCGGGGTGAAATCACCATCAAGATCGCCGCTTCACGACTTCGTGAGATCGATCACAGCGAGCCGACTTATCGGTTCATCCCGTTCGCGCTTGCCTGCGCGACCGGATGTGGGG
>CAXBHV010000638.1:0-4933 GCA_963974855.1 uncultured Rhodopirellula sp.
AGGCGATCCTTCACACCCGCTAGTCTTCAAGACCTTGCCAGTCCGCACTTGCATCGCATGGTTCTGTCGTGCTGTTTGAAAACAAGGCCTTGGCGCCGTTCAATCACATGAAAATATGGTCAAATCCCTGAGGCGTTGAGGCATGTCGGACACTGCATGCGGAGGAAACGACTTGTACTGAGTAATTAGCGGTTCATTCGCATTGTAGTGGCGAAGGTAAATTGCGATCCGGAAATGCGTCACATCATCAGGTAGGTCATGACCATGCTCGGACAGAATCGCCGTACCATTAGCATCCAGGTATACATGGTCCTGGTAGTGATGATGCGTCGTGCTCTCCGACTCCTGTCTGATTTCGTACGGATCGAACACTTCGCGAAGCCCCGTTATCTCAAGTTCAACGAGCACGATCTTTGAAAGATAGTTATCGATGTGCGAATCAGACGCTCCCGGTCCCATCGACATTCGCATACCGTCGAGTACAGAGTCAGTGACAGGTAGACTGTGGATTCCATGCAGGGTGACTTGTGTCATTTGCGAAAACCCCTTCAACAAACAATCTTCGACAGAACGCCACGCATCAGCGGGCCGGGAAAGCTGACGTTCCAATTGTGAAAACTCGCAAGGCTGGCTCCGTTGAATGCGATGGTTACCCGCCCTTTGATTGGTTTAAATTTTGTGGAAGGCGTGCCCCAGCGATGACGCAGCCACTACCTGTGATCGTAAGCGCAGAGTAAAGGAACAACGACAGATTGGTTGCTGATGTGAGTGATTCATGCGAATGCTTGATTCCAGTCAGTTCGCCACGCACATCTTCGATGTCACTAATCAGTTGGTCTTTGTCGCGATCCTTTTCGGGCAGTGCGATTGAATCATCAACGCGTATGGACAGAGCGTCTAATCGCGAGGCAAGTGCATCTGCTTCACCACGCTGTGCACCCCGAGCGAAGAAGTTGAATACCAAGGTGACGAGGCCGAGGACGAGTAGCGTGATCCCTACTGCGTTTAACCGCTTGCGTTTCATTCGTTTTGCATCATTTCAGTTAGGTAACGAGGTAATTATCGCCGGTTGTGGAGGTGATAAGTGGGGCCTGGGGCTGTTATCGCCGGTTGGACCTTCGGCTCCCTCGGTGACATATGGAGTGTTATCGCCGGTGCGAGGGAGTGTTATCGCCGGTTGGCGACCGCTGAGTATGGGGGGACTCGATTCTTGGGTCAAGCAAAATTGTAAACTAAATTTCCATCAGGGGCATTGACCTGTGATGCACTCATGCAAAGAGTCAGCAAAGGTAATGCTGCGGCGATGCAGGACGGCGGTAAAAACGATTCAGCACTCCGAAATGCCACCCCGCTTTTAGTGGCCGTGGGAGTGGGAGTGGGAGTGGGCGATGACCTTTGCTGTGGGGCCACCGCAACCGGGACGGAATCTGCTCCACAGGACCGATTGGGCCAGCTTCTCTTTGCCGAATCGGGTGATTACAAAGGCCGATTCCATGGCACACCTTAGTCGGTCCGTGGGCTACTACATGCCGTCCCTGTCGGGACTTGGTGATGATGATTGATGCGCGCGTTGCATGCCTTGGTTGCTAATGTTTGCAGCGATGACGAGGCGGGTGCACGAATTGAAAAAGTTAAATTGAAAAAGTCAAATTTTAAAATGGATGGGCGTGGTTCAGCGGGAAAGGCGCCTCTGAAAATGATTGAACAGGAGGAAAGGGAGATAACAGAGAAAGAGGTGATTTGTGGCTCTGTTTGCTCCTGTTCAAGAGACCGCGCAACCTACGTCCCGGTCTATGGCAGGGGCATCTGCCGTGATTAAATGGGGTCAGCTGAGAGTGGTTGACGGTCGTTTCCGGCATCCCTACCTCTCGCTTCTAGACCTCGTCCCACTTGCTCATCTCGACGTGGATCGTGGGCAAGTAATCGTGCTCGGTCTGGCCGCTCGCTTCGTCCCATCGCAGCCACTGCTTTAGCTGCTTGCCTTCGGGAGAGTCGGGCCAGTTTGCGAGGATCTCAATCACGTGGCGACGCGACTCTTTCAAGTCCGCAAACGAATCCGGCACCCCCCAATCGCCGGCGTAGATACCCGCCAACATCCAATGACCTCGCAACTGCGATGCGGTTGGCATCGCGGGATCAACTAGAAGTTTGTATTGCGAGATCGCGTCCTCGACGTTGCGATTGACCAGCAACTCATAGTCGCCAGCAATTTCTTCGGACAGACTCGTCGCCTGGATTTTCGATCGATTCGCGTACGCCCGTCCCAACGACGATTTCATCAGAGTCATCCGGCCCTTTGCTTCAACAAGGGCACCTCGTTGATATTCTCGCATCGCTTGATTAAACGCGACGTTCGATAGCAACCAATGCCCGAGTGGATTACGTGGTTCGGCTTCCACCGCAGCAGTGGCTGATGCTTCCGCCGTTTTCAACAACTGGATCGACTCGTCACTGTCGCCTGCAAACGCCAACGATTGCTCGAGCGCCTCGAGTGCCGCCAACAACTCGGACGAGGTGGCGGTTGTTTCGGCGATCGGAGATTGCAACATTGCTTTAGACGCATTACCCATCGCTTCGCTTGCCAATCGAGTCAGGATGGGGTCGCGTGAGGGATCGTTGCTGGCAGCCGTTAGGATCACATTGGCGACTTGTCCATAATCACCATCAAACGCGACTTGAATCACCGCTTCGCCATCACGACGTCGATAGGCCGCGGTTTGAACATGCTGAGTTTGCGGTGCAACCGATCCCCACACGACGTAATCGGCTCGAAGTCGTCCCGCGAGTCCTCGGATCGCTTGCGTTTGCGTCATCCCTTCGGCTCGCAAGCGACGCAATTGACGCTGGATATCGATCGTGCTGACCACACGGACCCCAGGCAGAGCGGCAAAACGGTGCCGAATCGCAGTGGCCACTTGCACCGACGATCGATCGGGATCGAAACGCATTCCGTCAAGCGGTTCATGAGGCACCACCGCGATGCTAACGTTCGTGGCCGCCGCGGCGTCCGCTCCGCCATTTGCTGCCATCAACACTTCCTGGCGACGCGCCGCCGCGAGATCAAACGCATTGATCGGTTCTAATTTGGCGTATTGGATTTCAGGACGCTTGCCTGCTTCGATCAACGCCGTTTGGATCGCGGGGTACGACAAATCCAACATCACGCCACTGGATTGCGAAGCCAGCTCACTCATAAATTCACGCGTTGCGTCGATCACTTCCTGATAGGGCTCGACGTTGTCATCATCACTCGTGCAGAGAATACAATTTATCTGGATTCCGCGTTTGCGAGCCAGAGAGACTAATAACTCATTGGTGTACCGGCGGTATGCACCTGAGAACTTTTTATCGCGGAATGTCACTGAATAAGGGGGCGCATCCGCGAACAACATCACCCACTTGACCACGTTGGGGTTGTCCGACCATGGCAATTGAGTGATCGCGGTGTGCAGTCCCACGTCGGGGAGCTCATGAAAAAAGGGCTCACCCGATTCGGGCTTCAGCGACTCGACCGCCTTATCAATGGTCGCCTTGTCCGCTGTGAACGTTGGCAGAACGATACTGACTTCGCCCGATGGCGAACCGTAATCACGATAGACCACGATCGAAGCGCGTACCTCGCCTTTACGATAACGTCGCAAGTCAGCGAGCATGCGGTCGATCGAGCCTCGAACCCCGGCGAGTTCCGCCGACATCGAATTCGTGCCGTCAATGACCAACGCCACCTCCAGCTCGCCTTCGTCTCCGCCAGCCATCTCTAAAAAATTACGTTGCAGCAACCCCATCGTCTTCCGCTGAGGCACATCCAGCGGCGAAAACATCGTCGAAATCGCCAACGAGGCTGGCGTGGACGACGAGGCTGACGTGGACGGCGTCTGCGCAGGTGAAGCAGGCGGGGAAGGGGAGGGCGATGACGATGGCGGCTGAGCCGCCGACCGACCTAAATCAGCAAACACGAGCGGTATCACAACGCATACGGCCGCAAACCAACAACGAGGAAGCTTCATCAATATCCTTTTCGATTCAAACATGACTCGTGTTCCCTGGACGTAGATTTCCCTGGACATAGATTTCGGAGCCACCCATTTCGCTGCTGTGGTTTTCCGAGTCAATGCGAAGCAATTAAGTTCGCAACCCGTTATCATGATAGTCCACAGCCATGTTTGGCGGGTCGCAGGAGAAAGTAAAAATTGATGACAAGTGTACCACGTGAAATTTGCATCCGTTGGGGTGCGTTGCTATTACTCTGGATCGCCATCAGCGTGAATGCGTTCGCACAATTGCCCAGCGAGCACATGCTGCCGGGAAAAGGGCCACAATCGACCGAATTGCCGGCTGAATCCACACTGCCCGGTGCGCTGTCCAACGGTCCCGCCGCGCTGGACAAACTGCCTGGCGAGAACCAGTTGCCAGGAACCACGACCGCCCCGCCAGCCTCGAATACCAATGCGATCGATGGCGGTAATGCACTTCCCGCTGGAATCCAGCCCATTCTGCGACTCGATTACAACGCTCACAGCGGAGGCATTCGAGCGATCGAGTTGGCAACTTCGCCGAACACGCCCACTGGCACCGCAAACAGGGACACAGCAAAAAACGAAACGGACGAAAACCAAACGGGTAAACAGAACTCGACAAGTGTCAAAACGCTGCTTACTGCGGGCGAAGACAAAGACTTGCACGTTTGGCGTCGCTCGCCGTTGGGAGATCATCCCTGGAAACATCATCGCACGATTCGTTGGCAGGTTCAACGAGGTCCGCGTGGCCGCATCTACGCCTTGGCCGCTAATGGCAACCAAATTGCGATGGCCGGTCACGGCGCGATGGGATCGCTTGGCGAAATTTGGATCGTCGACACAATCAGTGGGAAATTGTTGCGACCGCTGGTTGATTTTAATGCGGGTCATCGACAAGTCGTCGCCTCGCTCGCTTG
>CAXBHV010000639.1:0-4932 GCA_963974855.1 uncultured Rhodopirellula sp.
CCAAACAGCCCTTTCTTGGGCAGGATCGACTCGGGCCGGCCGAGGGCCTTTTCGGATTTCTTGACTAGTTTTCGGATCGCCTTGTCCGTTGCCGCCTCAGGCACATTGGCGAACACCTCAGCGTATTCTCGCAGCGCTGAATCGTGATCTCCCGTTGCGGCATACGACTGGGCTAACATCAGAAACAATCCCGGCTCGTAATTCTCGGACGGATGCCGCAGCGACTCCATTTGCTGAGCCGCCAGCTTGGGCTGCCCACTTTCGAGCAAGTTGATTCCGGCAATGCGAACACAGGGCGGGTATTCAGGATCGAGTTCGATCGCTCGCTGAAAACAACTCTCCGCTTCTGCCTTTCGTCCCTGATTCTCGAACCAGCTTCCGATGCCAAGCTGGACATCAATGTCATCCTGATGCGACTGCAGCGTCGCCGACGCCAAATCCATCGCCTCTTCGGGACGATTGAACACCGTCAAGGTACCAAGCAGTTCGATGGCTCGTTGAGGCTCATCGGGTGCCTCGGCTAGTTTCGCCATCCCCGTGTCGATCGCCTCTTCGCGAAGTTGGTTCCACTGATGCAACGGCATCACACGATGACGACGACAGCTAGAACAATCACCGAGTATCTGTTTTTTGCCCATCGGAATCAGCGGAATGAATAAGACCACGAAATAGTATCCCGTTTCGTAATCAGTCATCTGGCAGTGGACGCCACACGAATCGCATCGATCATGGTAGATCCGCGGATTTTTTTTGCCGTAGTATTGCGTTCCAATACCGTTGATCGTGGTAGGCATAGCGGGCTTTCGTTCAGGCCAATAAAAGAAGCGTCGAGAGGCTTAATGAATGTGACAAAGCAGTGCTTGCAAAGAGAATGCCCGCCAATTTAGCGGCTCGTCCGCACCACCGCAATTAATTTGGCATTCGGCAATCTGTTTTTTTGCTGCTCTGAGTGGCGGAAAGCGAACGCGAGTGATCATTGGCAATGTGAATCCAAACGGTTCACGCTTTGGTTCCGCTCAGGAGCCCGCTTTCCACTCGCTTTCACAAAGGTATCTCTTGATGAAGATCGTTCCCACGCTTGCAATTTGTGCATTGGCTATCTCCACCACGCTTGCCGCTACCGCTTCGGCACAATCTCACGGCCAGACTCAAGTCGCCAACGCGAAGAAGATGTTGGCACCCGGCAAGAAAGCAAAAGACTTCCAGTTGCGTGCCATTGCAGGCGAGTTACCGGGCGATGTCAGCCTAAGCCAAGTGAACGCGGACGGCCCCGTCGTCGTTGTGGTATTGCGAGGTTTCCCTGGCCGACAATGTCCCGCCTGTTCCGCCCAGGTTGGCGACATTGTGAAGAATGCGGACAAGTTTGCAGCAAAGAACGCGCGAGTGTTGTTGATCTATCCTGGAGCAAAATTGCAACTCGGTGAGCATGCGGGTGATTTCCTGCAAGGCACCAAGTTGCCCAAGCCGCTGACGTTCTTGCTCGATCCCGATTTCCAGTTCACCAACGCCTACGGATTACGCTGGAATGCAACAAACGAAACCGCCTACCCCACGACGCTTGTTGTCGACAAGTCAGGCAAGATCACGTACGTCAAAATCAGCGAAACCCACGGCGGCCGCGCCATGAGCAACGAGATCCTCGCCGCATTGTAATTGCGTGCAAGACGCTTCGCGGATTCTCGTGACCTGATCCAAACATATCTGTCGAATCGCTAACGATAACCACGTTCATGTGAATTCGTACGAACGCGGCAACGGCAGTTTGGCGGGCCAGCGTCGAATAATGTGGACTTAGGAGCGCCGGAACTGCAGCACATCTTTCCGCTCGAGCTTGTCTCGGCGGAGGAAACAACTGGCAGCTACCGAGAGCAAGCAAGGCAAAGCAGTGCTCCGCTTCGGGCTTGTCCCGGCGGTCACAACGACTTGATTCGTGGATTCCGCCGGGACAAGCCCGCAGCGGAGATCCATTGCGGCGGAAAGCTTCATTGGTAGCCTCCAATTGCCCGCTCCGCCCGAACAAGCCGGAAGGAAGCGAAAACGCCTTGCTGAAAAACGGCTTCATTGATGCCACGTTTTTCCAACTTGGAAACCGGGGTGTCGAGTACCGGTACGGTTGATGCCGCAGCAAAAGCAATTGCAATCATCGTCCGCTCTGGGGAACTCACAATAGTGCCGTGGCAGTACAGCCAATCCCAAATCCAAGTCCACAATCATCCGATCGGAGGCGAATCCTCAACCCACGGAAGCGAAAAGCTGTTAACATAGATGTATACAGCCTATGCAGAATCTTATTGAGGAAAAGTGATTCCGATGAATAAACGTAAACCAACCAACCAGCGGGTTCACCGCGATCTCAGCGACGAAGAACTCGGAAAACTTCGCGAAGGGCGTCCGGAAACAGGAAGTGCCCGCCGAGAAATTCTTGCCGAGATGCGACTGCGGCACAAAGCCTGGAAGCCGACTCGGAAACAGGTTGATCATGTGTTGAGCCAAATTCGCTCCCATCGCGAAGAACTTGGTCTGTCATTGAGCGACATTGAAAAGGATTGCGGATTAAAGCGAAGCGCACTCTCTCGGCTCGAAAATGACCCCACAGCAAATCCGACACTCTTCACCCTGCAACGCTATGCATCTGCCGCCGGATTGGAACTGAACATTTCGGTAGCAAAAAAAGCTTGAAAGCACAGCAACGCTCTTCAATCGCAAAATGGCGATCCCGCATAAGTGCGATTCGCTTTTGACATAATCTGCTGCATCATCTGACGTGCCTCACAAATCTAAGGTGACGCTGTGCGTGGGATTCGACGGGTGTGGACGGATGACGTAGACTGACATGCAGCAACGCGGGGATGCTCGTTGGCCAACTCCGGCACACACGCCGAACGCGTTGCTTCAAAGTCTCTTCTTTTTGCATGCAGGATGGTGTCGTGACGGACTCGGTAAGCCAAGATAAAAATGGGCAAACCTTCAAACAACGTGTGACTGAATTTTGGCAGTGGTATCCCACCGTTTCCGAACGATTCTTCGAGACGATCGAAGCGAGTGAATGCGGCAGCTTGGTCGACGAAGTCGCCGATTTTTGTAAAGTGACTGTGCCCGGACTTAGCTGGGTCTTCGGTCCGGGCGAAAATGGCGGCCATTCGTTCACGCTGTCGGGCGAAGGTCAAATTGCCAAACAGTTGCTCGCGGAGTATTGGCTGCAACGCGCCCCAGAAATTCCGAAATGGAGTTTTCATGCTTCGCGGCAAGCAACCCCAGCCGAATTTGTCAAAGGGTTCGCGATCGCCGTCGACGAAGGCACGCGTGTCGACGTGGACCGTTTTCTAGTCCGCACGCATGTCGATGATGAACGTCAAAAAATCGATATCGTTGCCTGGCATCCTGTGCTTGAATCAGTGCCCTCGGCTCAGCACTTTACGATCCTGTTTCTGTTGGTCGATGAAGTGCTTGGTGAATTCGGCACCCAGACTTGGCTGGGCGAGATCAAGATCGAGCCCTTTACGCCCGATACCTACACCCGTTCGCTATCCGATCTGCCGGAATTCATCTCGCACGTCAACACCTATCACGAATGGGAAAAGTTGCCGCCGCTGGATACGTACTGCGTCTACCAACTGAATGAAAGCAAGCCATCACCGCGTGGCGACACCGTGGTCGGTTCGAGTCTGATTCCAAAGCTGGTCTTTGACTGTATCGAAAACGGCGGAAAGCTCAGCGAGGATCCGCTGAAGAACACCGGTGCAGAACTCATTTACGTTGCCATCGATGGCTCGGTTTTCCCCGAAGGCCAACAATCGGATGTTCGTGCCAACATCGGAGACGTTTTAACGGACTCGCTCGAAAAAGATTTCAGCGGGCGAACGCTCGGCGGAGCCTTTGGTTTGAACGAGAGTTACATCGACATTCTGCTGGTCGATGGTGAGGAGAGCCGCCGGATTGTGAGCGAAACGCTTGCTCAGCTTCAGCTCGAAAATCGATCGCGAATCGAATCGTTTGTCGATTAAAACGAGGTCTTCAGGGGCGTCGCAGAAGGTCACGAGACGATTGACCGCGGGATTCCTCGCCGCATCTTTGCTAGTGTTTTTGAACAAGATCGAATCTCAGACGATTGTAAAATTCAAGTCAAACGATTTATTTTCCTAATAAAGCGGGCTTGGAATCGTCTAACTTCAGTAGTGCAAGCTCCCATCGCGTGGTGGAACCCCCATTCACGCGACTTCTATTCTTGTTTCTTTGGAGAGAACGGTCATGTTCCATTCAGCCATGGCGATGCGATTCGGTTTCCGCAGCCTTCTATGCGGAACGCTCGTTACCGCAATGTCGATGATCCTCGTCGCAGACGAACCTGTGTCGAAACCCGCTGACGCGTCCCCGGTCGCAGCGGCGAGAGCCCCAGTCGCCCAAACCGCTCAAGCCGATGAAATCGCTTCGGGGCAAGCGGAGGATACCGAAGCCGTGAAGCAGAAAGAGGGATCCAAAGACAAAAAGAAAGCGAAGAAAGAGGAAAAGAAGGCGACTGCTAAGATCGTCAAACAGGGACTCAGTTGGCTCGTTTCGGCACAACACTCCGATGGTGGCTGGGGCGGTGGCAGTCATGCTCAACAACAGATACTCGATCCTGCTAAATTCCCCTCCGATCCTGCAACCACTGCCTTTGCCGCAACGGCACTGTTGCGTGCCGGCCATACGCCAAGTGAAGGCAAGTATCGCGACGCCGTAGTCAACGCGATGCACTATTTAGTGAAAGTGGTTGAAAATGCGGAACCGAATGCGGATCGAATCACATCGATCGAAGGGACGCAGCCGCAACGAAAATTGGGACCGATGATCGATACCGCGATGACCGCACAATTTTTGACCCGAGTCTCGGACGTGCTGCCAAAGAACGATCCTTGGCATAAGCGAGTCGAGGCCGCGCTGACGTCATGTTTA
>CAXBHV010000640.1:0-4926 GCA_963974855.1 uncultured Rhodopirellula sp.
CGCGTGAGCGGCCGGGTTCCACGCACTACCCGGTGCCTTACGGCCCACGGCTCACTACTGCGATTTTTGTGTCGATTGAATCAACAAGCCGTCAAGAGTTTCGTGTGGCATACGCCATGGATCGAAAGTCTTGACGACTTCCGCTACGTTAAAACACCATAAAACACGGCATGAAAATGCTTCAAAGCGTTGGTCAAAACGGCTAACATAAGAGCGGTGATGTCGTACTAAATCAGCAGTCTCACTTCGTTGGTCGAGAGGTAACTGCACTATCGGACGGAAGAAAAAGTCCCCCAGTATCCGATGGCAACAGCAAAGAATTACCAGTGCGGCACAAACCCCGCGGTTCCTATTCTGTTTCTGCCCCCATCTAAAAACGGCGGTAACCCGCAACGCCAGCAAATAGTCAAGTCTGAACAAGGGCAAGCAAGTAGTTCGTCACCCCCCGTAAGCTGTTTCCTGCTAACGACTTAAAGCACGCGAATCGTGCGAAACAATAGCGTTTCCCCCTCACTGATCATTCATCATTTTCCATGCAATCATTTCAAACGAACAAGTTTTTAGGGTTGACGGGTGGGGTTCATCCACAGAAGATGGACCGTAGACTTTCGGTTGCTGGCTGACCCCTTGCTGACTGCTAGGGGTACTGATGTTGACCATTGTTCACTACTTGTCCCCTTGTCTTAGGTGTTGAACTCCTTTCTTAAAACATTGGAGGACCCCAACAAAATCTTTTTCTCGTATGTTGCGGATGGGCTTTTGAAGTTCGACGGTACTTCTTGCTCATCTCTTATCAAAACATCTCCGTCAATCACTCATCCATTTTCAACTCATCTGTTTGAGGGCACTGGGCGTTTTCGTATCCAGATTTATGCTCTCTTACCTATTTCTCCCCGTTTGGAAGGTGCTTTTATGAATCGACCTCATTCACGTCGGCTTGGGTTCACTTTGGTGGAACTGCTAGTCGTCATCGCCATCATTGGTGTTCTCGTCGGGCTATTGCTGCCCGCCGTACAGGCTGCCCGCGAAGCGGCACGCCGCATGTCATGTAGCAACAATTTCAAGCAATTGGGATTGTCGATCCACAACTATCATTCTGCCTACAAACAATTGCCACGGACGATGTGTGGCACCGATCGCGGATCGGTGGCAAACGTGTCCTACAACTACAACCGGCTGTACGTCAGTGCGTTAGTAGGCGTTTTGCCGTTTGTTGAACAGCAAGCAATGTGGGAAAGCATTTCCAACCCTAGCCAAGAAACGACTCCTGGTACCAGTATGCCGGGCGGAGTTGCCAACAACACTTGGCCGGCCATGGGGCCAGTGCCTTGGGCAAGTCAGTACAAGCCATGGGCGACCGAACTGCCAGCCTATCGTTGTCCAAGTGACCCGTCGGTATCGATTGGAACGGGCACTGGATTTACGAATTATGGCTTCTGCTTCGGCGATGGCGTCCAGTTCGTGAACAATGGCGGCTACAACGATTGGGGCAACATTGATAACGACAACAACAATGGCAACGGCAACAACCAGACTTGGGTTGCAACCCGTGCCCGAGCGGCAAATCGAGGAATGTTTTGGGCTCGTCATACCACAAGGTTCCGCGACGTCTTAGACGGTTTGTCGAACACCATCGCAATGGGTGAGATCGTCACATCGATGGGACAAAAAGAAATCATCGCGGACATTCGTAGTAACACGACGGGTGGCGGTGACGTGCGAGAACCTGGCGTCTGCCTTCTTCCTGCACAAGGGATTGATCCCGAACGACCTCAGTTCTACACCGGTGGCACACCAACAGTGCCTCGCGGAACTCGCTGGGGTGATGGACGTGCTAACTATAGCGGTATGAACACGATTTTCGCACCAAACAAGCCGAGTTGTTCTGACGGCGGTGACAATACCCGTGGAATTTACTCGCCGGCAAGTCGTCACCAAGGTGGTTGCCACGTGTTGATGGGGGACGGTGCGGTGAAATTCATCACCGAAAGCATCGAAGCGGGTGACAGTACCCACGCCACCGTTGAACGCGACAGTGCGAACGGCGCACCGGCAGGCTCTAAGAGTCCGTTTGGTTTGTGGGGTGCATTAGGCACGCGAGCCTCGAAGGAAACCGAGTCGCTGGAGGACTAGTCTTCGGCGGCTGAAATTCGCAAGTAGTAAAGTTCGAAGGGCTAGGTTCCAACTGAGGGGACCTAGCCCTTTTTTCGTTTTCCAACACTCTGCCTGTTAAAGCGATTTGATTAAAGCGATGGTTCCGCACAGGTGAATCAATCCGAGAGGTACAATAATGATGTAAACACACCAAACAACCTGGAAAAACCGTGCGTCGAGAGTCGCATTTTAGGTTGTCAACAGCCCCCATTTATTGACAATGGTATCATAATGCTGAATGTTATAATTCAGTTCAGAACTCTTCCCCACTTATCGTAGAGCACAACAATGAAAAAACTTTTTTTGACAACCATGTTTGTTTCCCTCGGCTGTCTCGCAATGACTGGATGTGGTGAAAGTAAACCAGGCGTTGTTGAGCAACCGAAGATGACACCAGAGGAAATCGAAGCCCAGCAGGAAGCGTACATGAAGGAAATGGATGAGGATGCCGCATCGACGGGCGAAGAGTCCTCCTAATCGACTTCCGGCCTTGCTCAGGCGACGAGACCTTTGAGACGGATTCGACGGCATTATCCGTCGTTCCAATTAGCACTCAATGCGATTGACTGTCGTCGCTGTGCTTTTGACTGTCGTCGCTGAATCGACCTCGATTCAGCGGGGGCGGCCAACGCTATCAAGCATTTTTTCTAATTGGGTTTTCGCTAATTTCGCGTAGCAGAAGTCGTCAACGTCTTGTCGATTTAATCCGAATGGAAATCGCAATGGTGAGCCGTGGGCCGTAAGGCACCGGGTATCGCGTGGGACCCGGCCGCTGACGCGTCGCGGCTCACTAAATCAACAACTCTTGACGGCTTGTTGATTTAATCCAAATGCAAATCGCAACGGTGAGCCGTGGGCCGTAAGGCACCGGGTAGTGTGCGGGACCCGGCCGCTGACGCGTCACGGCTCACTAAATCAACAAGCTCTTGACGAGTTCCGCTACGAAATGCTTCACAGCATTTGGGGGCGGTTATTATTCCTGCGGCGCGTACCCGCCCAGACGCTTGAGTGCTCGCTTAGCACCGGCGTGTTGAGGTTCGATTGTCAGGATGTTCGTATAAAACACTCTCGCTTCCTCGAAGCGTCCGATTTGTTCGAGACATTCCGCCAAGTGAAAATTAGCGGTCAACAAATCGGGCTCTAACTGTACCGCTTTGACTAGGTGCTCAATTGCGAGTTGAATCTGACCGAGTTGTTTGTAGGCGAATCCGAGGTTGTAGTTCGTTTCGGCGATGTCGGGTTGCATCCGATCGGATTGCTCGAGCAATTTGATGGCCGAACGCAAGTCCCCCTGTTCGCCTGCCGCCACGCCCACGTTCATTAACGACGAAGCGTTCAGATGATTCTCGGCGTGAATCGGTAAATAGCTGATGATGGCGACAATGATTCCAGTCACCAGTGGCATCCACAAAGGTCGCCACTGACGTTGGGCAACAGCTTTAAATAGCTGGGTGACCCCAACAGCAGCAAAAGGAATCAACAGGGGAACAAGCGGAAATCGATAGCGACCGAGGATAAAGAAACCGACGATAGCGATCACCATTATCGCGATCAATGCGTACAGCAACGCCAGTTCTTTCCAACGTTCGCGCGTCAACACGATCCCCATCGCTGCCAAGGGAGCGAGTAGGCCAAATTGCCAAAACGAAAGTAATTTCAGCACCACCGAATACTGCTGGTGAATAAACAGGCTTTCGACATCAGGCACCTCGAAGTGATTGACAACCATCGCCGTCTTTTGAAATAGCAGTGAGATCCAAGAGCGAGGGGCTTGGCGAATCTCGCTCCATGACTTTGCGAACCAAAATCGTGAAACCTCGCGTGCGCTCAAGTCACGTCCCATTTCTCGTTCGGCCAATCGGTGAGCGTCACTTCGTTCGTAAACGGGGGTTTCATGGCCAGGGACGAGCGGTTCATAGATCCCCGAAGCATGCATATTGTTGCCGATATAGAAATTCGGACCGGCTTGAAAGGTAGTCGGAGACCACTCGCCGCCTAATGAACCGTTGCGAGCCGCGACCGGTAGTAGCACCAATACAAGTCCGAGCACCATTGTGCCGGCCAAAGCAAATCGGTGGCGACGCGAAAGAGATGATGGAAGCCAAAACAGCCAAATCGGAAACAGTGGAATCCACAGTAATGCATTTTCGCGAGTCAAAACGAGCAACCCCAATAACAGCCCGGCAACCAGGCTGAATAGCAATACGGGCGTTTTGCGAGGCTCCGGCGTGACAACGGTCTGCGAAGCATCATCGGCCCTGCTGAACAAACGAGCTTGAATGGAGAGACTCGCCCACAGCAGTCCGCACAACAACAATGACGCCAACGAGGTTTTTTGGACAATGCCGTCGTAGTAGATCGCCGGGGCATAGGCCGCCATCATCAATCCCGCGAGCACGGCGGCCCGCAAACCGAACACTTTCTTTGTTGCCGCAGCTAACAAAACGCACGCGAGCGACCCGAATAAAGCTTGCGTGATCCGGATACCTGGCACCGCAACACCACCGAATTTCATCAAAACCGCTAACACATACGGATACAGCGGCGCTTGATAAAATGTTGTATCTCCGTACCACGATCCCGATGCGATTTTCTCGGCCCAGGCATAGTAGGTTGCAGCGTCACCGAGCAATTGCTGGGTCGACGCAATCGATGCGGTTTCGGCCAAACAGGTTAAACGCAGAATTAGCGCGAGTATGCCAATCGCAGCCATCAGTAACCAACTGGGCACACCCAATAAGTCGGAGTCCGATTGTCGATGCGGAGTTGTCG
>CAXBHV010000641.1:0-4926 GCA_963974855.1 uncultured Rhodopirellula sp.
GCCGCACTAGGGGATGGCGGTATCTGCGTGACTCGCAATGACACATTGGCCGAAACACTTCGCGAACTACGTCAGTATGGATTCCGCGACGATCGCACGGCTCACCGCGAAGGCATTTGCAGCCGGCTCGATGAATTGCAATCCGCTGTGCTTAGCGTTCGGCTTGCTCATCTCGAGGCGAACCAGCGACGACGAGATCAAATTGCCGATCATTATTTTTCCGGCCTGAGTGGCAGTGAGGTGCAACTGCCATCGCGTCGTCCAGGGATTCGGCACGCCTGGCACCAATTTGTTGTCCGGACGGTTGATCGCCCGGCCTTGATTGAGAGACTGCAGGCCGCCAAGATCGGCTTTGGGATCCATTATCCACAACCCATTCATCTAATGCCCGCCTACCAGTTTTTGGGATATAAGAAAGGCGATCTATTGGAAACCGAGCGAGCTGCGGACGAGATTCTTTCGCTGCCAATGTTTCCAGGCCTACGTGACGACGAAGTCGAGCGTGTGATTACTGCGGTGCGAGGGACGCGTTGACGCCATGAACCCTCGCGAATATGAAATCATGGCCCAGGTCGAGGCGGAACACTGGTGGTATCAATCGCTGCGTAATCGAATCGGGAACTCGATTGACGGCTACCGGAGCCAACTACCGAACCAACCTCGCATTCTTGATGTCGGATGTGGTACGGGCGAAAATCTACGCTATCTCGCTGAAAAGTTGAATCCGAGCTATCTGGGTGGCTTCGATGTCTCGGAACAAGCGGTTGCCTATTCGTCACAAAAATGTCCAACTGCGGATGTTTACCTGGGCGATCTTCGCAACGTCGCACTGCATCATGACACGTACGATATTGTGATCAGTTGTGATGTGCTTTATATACCCGGAATCGCCGCATCACTGGACGGTCTGCGAAGCATCGTCGATCGCATGAGTCCATCGGGAATTTTCATCGTTAATTTGCCAGCTTACAATTGGCTTCGCAGTGATCACGACCTCGCAATCCAAACAAAAGAGCGATACGTTGCGTCTGAAGTGCGCCGACTGATGGAGGACCTTGGTCTGCAAACACGACAGCTCACGTACCGATTGTGTTTGCTTTTTCCATTAGTCGTTGCCAGTCGTTTGCCATCAATGTTGTGGCGAAACAAAGACCCAGCCAATGCCACTTCGGCACTGCATCAGCCAAGCAAGGTGTCCAACGTTGTGTTGGGCAGCGTGATGAAATTGGAAAACCGTCTGATTTCCTCTGGATTCTCGCTGCCTTGGGGAAGCAGCGTCTTCGCCATCGGACAGAAAAGACAGTGAATCGTTCTGTGGCGTGGGCAATCACTTCGTCGAGTCTTCTCGATGTTTGCTTACTGCTCAACGATCGAGTCGTAGATCAGCCCTTTTAGCTTGAATTCAGTGAGCCATTGGTAAGGCATGATCTGTTCGATCGTGATCACTACCAAATCGTCTTTCGGGGACACCCAGTAATGGGTGCTTGCGGCGCCGCCCCAGCCGTATTCGCCGACCCGGCCGTCGGGATCCCAATCACTCATCGATTCCCGCACCGAGAACCCAAATCCAAAGCCGACTCCGCCACGAACTTCCTTACCAAATTTGATCCAGCCAACGCTTTTAGGAACTTGGTTGGTCGTCATCAGTGCCACCGTTTCGGGTTTCATCAAGCGAGTGCCATCGAATTCTCCGCCCGCAGCGATCAGCAGCAAGAAACGCATGTAGTCCTCGGCGGTAGAGACCAAACCGCCGCCACCCGATTCAAATGCGGGGGCTTTTAGATAAGGGCTTTCAGCGGGAGCATCGCCGATCGTCAATTTTCCTTTGCCGTCGGTGTTATAATTCGCAGCAAAGCGGTCCACTTTTTCGGCGGGAATAAAAAAGCCAGTGTCCTGCATTCCCAACGGATCAAAGATTCGCTTGCGAAGGAATTCGCCAAGCGACTCACCCGAGACGACTTCGATTACTCGCCCCAGCACATCGATTGAGATCCCGTACTGCCAATCGGTGCCCGGTTCAAACACCAGCGGCAATTTAGCAAGTTTGGTTTGCATCGTTTCGAGCGAATCGTCACGCTGCAGCATGTCGAGTTCCTTGAACGCTTCGTCGTGAAGCGAGTTCCCCGATCGACCATACGTGTAGCCCGCAGTGTGCCGCATCAGATCGGCGATCGTCATTGTCTGGTTCGCTGGGTGCGTTTCACCTTCCGCAGAAACGTGCACGTTTTTGAGTTCAGGCAGATACTTTGAGACGGGATCGTTAACATCCAGTTTTCCTTCCTCGTACAACATCATCGCCGCTGCCGTCGTGATCGCTTTGCTCATCGAATAGATTCGCACGATCGTATCGGGCTTCATTGGCTTGTTGGCTTCGAGATCCATTTTGCCATAGGCTTTATGCAACACGACTTTGCCGTGACGAGCGATCATCACAATGCCGCCGGGAATGCGATTTTCGTCAATTGATTCCTGCATCGCCGCGTCGACTTTGGCAAGTGCATCGGCCGACATCCCCACGTCCGCCGCGTCGGCGGTCGGTAATGCGGTCGTTGCCACGCTTGTGGATTGCGCCTGCAAGTACCCGTGACCGATGGTAGAAAAGACAATCACGCAAACGATAGAACGAATCATGTTTGGAGAACCGGGTTTGGGAAATGACAGATCGTGTGGTGGCGAGTTTCTAAAAAATACTCGGCGGCGATGTTGCTATCGAGTCATTGGCTTCGCAGTGGCCTCAAAAGCGGCCCCTTTTCGCAAATGACTGCGGTCTCGCCATGCCGTACCGTCGGGGAAACGATACTCATCGATAAAGCCCGGCACAAATTCCAATCCCCACCCGGCGGCCGATGGGGTGACGTAATGTCCGTCGCGTGTCCGAACGGGATGCTCGACCGCTTCTTGTAGAAAGTCGATGTATTCGACCAACTGAGTTTCGGAAGTTCCCGAGACGGCGATTTGGTCCCAAACGCTGTAGTGCTGGATCATGTTGCACAACGCGATCCCGCCGCCGTGAGGACAAACTGGAACGCCGAACTTTGCTGCCATCAAGATGATCGCCATCACGTCGTTTACCCCGGCGACGCGTGTGGCATCGATCTGGCAGTACTTGATCGCCCGGCTTTTTAGCAACTGTTTGAAAATCACAGGCGATGCCGCGTGCTCGCCACACGCGAGGCCGAAACTTGCGTCGGCGAACGTTTCTGCGAGATCGACGTAACCCAGTACATCGTCACGTGCGATCGGTTCTTCGACCCACTTCAAATCAAAATCGCGGTATTGCTGCAAATGTTGTTTCGCTTCGGGGACGCCCCAATATTGATTGGCATCGACCATCAAATTGCAATTGGGGCCAACGACGTTGCGGAGAAACGCAATTCGCTTGACGTCATGATCGAGGTCGCGACCGACTTTTAGTTTAAATGAATCAAATCCTTGCTCGCGTAACTTGTCGATCGTGGCAACGATTTCTTCATCACTCAGTCCTAGCCATCCGGCGGTGCAGTACGCCTTGGGGCCCCGCTCTTGCAATTCGATTTCTCGCTGGGCTGCGTTGCCGCCTGCGTCTTGCAAGATCGCCAATGCTTCCGTTTCATTCAGGGCATCGCGAAGATTACGCCAATCGATGCAGTCGACGATGAAATCAGGTTCGAGATCGACGAGCAACTTCCAAAGGGGCTTGTTCAGCGATTTGGCCCAAAGATCCCACATCGCATTGATCACGGCGCCAGCGGCCATGCGGAAAACACCATCGTGCAGCCAACGCAATTGATGATGATCGATCAACCGCCGATATAAGGTGATTGGGGAATTCGCAAACTCCTCGAGTGTCATCCCGATCATCAGTTGACCAAGATCGCGAATGCCGTGACAAATCCAATCCGTGCCTGCACCGACCGTGAACACAATCGAAACACCTCGCAGCCCTGAGTCGGTTTCCAAATGCAATACCGCCGACGAATAGTCGGGCTGAAGGTGAAATGGATCGGAACCTAGCATTTGGTCGGACGTCGGAACGCGAAGATCAAAAACGTTTGCGGAGGTGATTTTGATGCTGCGATTTGGCATTCGATAACCAGGGGTGGGTGAGAGATCAGGGGGGCAAACCATCTTAGCGTCACGCACGCTCGTCGTCACGCAAGTCGAAAATGTTCGAGATCGAGCTGTCCCCCACCCGAAAAGGTGACTTGGGCAAAGTCCGAAAGATCACAGAAAGCGTCCGAAACAACACATTGTAAAAAGGGATGTTAAAAATGCAGCTCTCAGTCGTAAACCTACATGAACTCGTTTGCATTGTCGTCTAAACTGGAATGCATGATCCCACCACGCTTTCCCACCCTATTTCTGCTGTTGTCCGTTTCCTTGCTTAATGCCCATCGCGTCCGTGCTGCGGACGAACCGGTGCGGTTTAGCCGGGACGTGCTGCCGATTTTGTCGGACCGATGTTTTCATTGTCACGGACCTGACGAAGAACATCGCGAAGCCGATCTGAGACTGGACCGACGCGAATCGGCCGTCGATGAGATCGGCGCCATCGTGCCGATGCAGCCTGACGAAAGCGAATTGCTCTCGCGGATCATCACCGACGACGAAGACATGTTGATGCCGCCGCCGCAGTCGCATCGGAAACCGCTGAGCAAATCCGAGATCGAGATCCTGCGACGCTGGATCGCCGAAGGAGCCGAGTGGGGAAGTCATTGGTCGTTTGAGAAACCGGTGCGTCCGGAAGTACCCGCGTCGGAATCGAATCCAATCGATTTCTTCGTCCGCAAACGACTCGAACAAAACGGCTTGCGGCCTGCGGGCGAAGCCGACCGGCGGACTCTGATTCGCCGTGTCACATTAGATTTGATCGGATTGCCTCCGACGCCGACGGAAGTTGACGCCTTTCTGGCGGACGAATCGCCCCAGGCCTATGAAAACTTGGTC
>CAXBHV010000642.1:0-4923 GCA_963974855.1 uncultured Rhodopirellula sp.
GATCTTCACACTGCCGCTGAATGCGATGAGCGAGATCATTACCGACGAAACCGGTTACCACATCTTGCGTGTACTGGATCGTCGAGAAGCAGGGTTCAATCCGCTGAGCGGAGTGCAGGACGAAATTCGTGCCAAGATTCGCGAGCAGAAGATCACTGATTCACAAAAGAACGTGATGAAGGATATGCAAAAACGAGTGCAGGTTTGGAGTCTGTTCCCTGAGGACGTCGATGGAGCGAAACCGTTGCCGACGAGCATTGCACGGCGTCCGAATGATTCCGCTACCAATCCAAATCGATTCTAAATTCAACAATCCTTGAATCAACGAGGCAGGCTGCCCATCCTCAGTACGTCTCCGGCAGCTACCTTTACACCTCTCACCGATAAGACTTGGCTTGAACCAAGCGTCGCACGTTTACGAATCACGTTTACGCATCCTGAGACCGCAACCATGATCAAGCGAATTGCTCTCTACGCCTTGTGCGTTTCGCTTGCTCCGCTGCTGCTGGCTGGTTGCGGCCAACTTGCCCATCGATTGACCACGAACGTTCCCGAAACGTTTGTTCCGAACCCGTTGAAATTACCGCCGGCTCCGGATGCATTCGTTTGGTCGCAAGTCGTTGATGCGATGGATGATTACTTTCGCATTGCTCGCGAACAACCGGTGCAAAACTCTGACGGCATCGTCTTGGATGGTCGGCTTGAAACCACCTATCAAATCGGCGCCTCGCTGATGGAGCCTTGGAAAAAGGACAGCACACCGGGGTTTGAACGTTTGCAATCGACGCTGCAATCGATTCGTCGCCGCGCGATCGTGACCGTCCGGCCGCAAGGCGCCGGCTACATGATCGAGGTCGTCGTCCAGAAGGATCTCGAGGACACCGATCGGACTCAATACGCCACCGAATCCGCCTCGAACAAACGACACGATGGCACGTTGATACGTGAACAAAATCGCATCGATGACACGCCGCAGACGCTCGGCTGGATCCCTCTCGGTCGTGACGCCTCGTTAGAGCAGGTAATCTTGCGAGATATTTTCGGTCGTATCACTCAACCGGATAGCAACTGACCGCGGTCGCATCACTATTTTTATTGAAATGTGTCATTCGGAACGGGACCGACACAATCGATATCTTTTACCAGTGAATGCGGAATTTGGAGCCAAACTTGGGCCCGGATCGCTAATTCCCGAGCAGACTCTGCGCCGATACGGAACCCTGCCTCGCAGTGCTAACACCCGATTGCGAGGCCGTGTGAAACACTGGGCGTTCCCCCCCGAGCTACCTAACTCATGATCTGCATTACGCCTAATCGCGTCGACTATCAAACACTTTGTGCTAACGTCGAACGCCGGCTTTGCGAACTCGGGCATCTTGAGTCAAAGCAATTCCCGATGACCCAGCGGGAAGTGATTCGAGGCGGGAAACCGTGTGGCATGTATTTTTGCTTGCATGGCCCTCGTAGCGTCAAATTGACTGCGATTTGCGATTTCACCAAGAACACGATTATTTATTACGGCAGCGATGGAATCCGTCGCGAGAGCGCCACATTGCCTGCCCGCGTTTCGAGCCAAATTCAAAACGAATTGAAAGCCGCCTAAGGCTTTCGCTACGGTCTTGCGTTTCTAGCCCTGCGTTCCCAACCCTCGTTCACCCAGCTCTGCCTGGGAACGCACTGTCCCCGGAGGCTCCCGCCTCGTCCGCCAATCAAGACTGCTGATTTAGTTAGCCGATTTGGCGAACGCTGTGAAGTATTTCGTAGCGGAACTCGTCAAGCGTTTCGGGGGCATTTCGTAGCGGAACTCGTCAAGAGTTTCGGGGGCACTCACGATGGATCGAATGTCTTGACGACTTCCGCTACGCTAAAAATGCATAACCAGAATCGAAAATCCGTTTACGGCAACAATCTACTCGGCTCGGCCGAGCCATCGGCGGGCTCGGTCGTACCATGATGCTGGCTTTGCCGGACTCATCATCTCCTCGAGCGACCGAGGCGATTCCCGTTTGCCTTGAATCACGTCGACGACAAGATTGCCGATGTGTTGATTGACCGCGTCCTCGGGCATAATCCGCTTGGCGTGCGAGATTGTCTTTTCTGCTTTGGACGTTTGCCCGTCAATCAAATAGGCGACCGCCAAGTTGCCGAGCAATTCGGGATCGTCCGGTGAAACCGCCACCGCATGTTCGCCCACGCGACATGCTTCCGCGGAATCCCCTTGCTGTAGACAGATCCCCGCGAGTTCTTTGAGCACCATTGTATTGTCGGGTTCGAGTTCAACTGCACGCTGCAAACAGTCGCGAGCTCGCCGGATCTCGTCCACCGCAAACCAAGCTTTTCCTAACATCAAGTGGGCTCCCCATGCGGCAGGAGCGTTCGCAACTAATTGCTGCAGTTGGCCGATCGCTTGTCGCAGGTTCTTCTGCTCGCTCGTTTCCACTGGCGGATCGCCTGGATTGCGATTGTATTGCCAAACCACGGCAACCGCTTGTTCATAGATCTCTTCGTTGGTTTCATTCAGCCGCGTGTGATAGAGCAGTTTGCCAGTCTGTTTGTCACGGTACACATCAATTTTCCCGTCGCGGCGAACAAATTCCAATTTCGCTTTCACTTCCTCGTCCGACAGATGTTGAAGAGCGGGCTGCTCACCCGGTGTCCACGATTGCGGCGCGATGATTTTTCGACTCTCACTACCCTGAATCGTGGCAATCAAGCCGCCTTGGTATTCAAACAAGACGAGCCAGTCACTCTCGGGTTCCGTCGTTTGATCGTGCGAATGGACTATCACAAAGTCAACCGCGTCGGCCGATCGCTGGAGTCCATACAATTCAAGTTGTTCGGCAAAGCGTTGGGCGTCCAACGGCGACATGAAACTTGCTTGCGAAAGATGGTCGTCGCTGAAGCTCATCGCGTTCGGAGCGATCGAGGCAAAATCAGCAGCCCCGCCTGGTAAGTGGCGATCCAGTGCATCGTTGCGGATCACGATCGCCGTGCCTTGAATCAAGAGCGGCATAACGATGGTCCTCCTTGCGGATTAGAATCGACAGGGCAATCGAACGTGAGAATCACATTATAAAGAGAATGCATTCGCCGCGTAGGGTTTGCTGCAACTCGCGTCCCTATGAGCGATGTTTTTCGATGGATGCCATGCTGCCCAAAGCTGTGAATTAATGAAAGTCGCCTTTCGCTCTGCGAAAGTACGCTCAATCAACGCAACTTTTGCGGAGCAAAAGGCGACTATCTTCCACCATCGCTAAACAGATTCACAGTCGGTTCACGCTGCCCGAAAGTCTTGGCGAGTTTCGCTACGGGAAGTTGAGGATGTCAGCTAGAGATCGTCGTCGTCGTCGTCGAGGAAATCCTCGTCGAGTTCATCTTCATCAAACTCGTCTTCGGCCTCGCCACGATCCAAAAACTCCTCTGGCGGCTCGCCACCATCTTGAGGGATCCAGCGAATCGTCGGCCGCGGCGGATCCGACAAAGCCTCTTCGCACTCGAGCGCCTTCCACGTTAAATCACCGGGGCCATCGGCGGTATCACCGTCTTCGACTTCTTCATCGGACGTCAACATGTAGAGCGACGCGTTTCGCAAAAAACGCTCGATGTCGGCGGGTTCGAACTTATCCGCTTGATAAACCGCTTCCAGATCCGGCAGATCCAATTGGCCGTTGCCAACCGTATCCATCAGCGTCCAAGCGTCATCGGCCTTGAAAATTCGCACGTTCGTCCACATGTCCAAGGGCGGCAGTTCGTGGCTCCACGCATAGTTAAGCCCCTGACGCAGCCCAGTCTCATCCCGCAGCACCTCGCCCCCGGGATTGAAATAGCAGATCGCTTGCGGCAATTGCAGCAGTTCGGTCACCGCGCGGGTGATGAACTGCATCTCGTGCACCGGATCATAGTCTTCGGGCACCAACGGAATGTCTTCGTCGTCCTCGCCCCCCGCTTCTTCCACTCCAAGCACATAGCTGATTAGGATGCGGATATGGGCGGTATGTTCTTTGACAGCGCTGGATCCATCTTCCCAGCCCCAGGTTTGCTCGGCCGCCCGTTGCAGACATCCTGGGAAGGCGAGCGGACCAAATTGGCCCAGCGACCAGGCGACAAAGCGTTCCGGTGACTCATCGGGGTCGCCCATGTCATCGGGCCAAGTGGTGCGTGAAGGGGTGACCAGCAAATGGCCTCCCACATCCTCGCGGTATTTCATCACCAAGGTTTCCGGCGCATCGTCATCCTCGATCGATTCGTGACGCCCGACAAGCTCGAAACACTTCAGCCGCTCTTCTAATTCGGCGATCGAAACCGGCTCACGGAGCAGGACGCACATCCCCTGAGTGAACAATCCTTTTGCCATTTCGATCTCAATCCCCGTCGCTTGCAGTTAGTAATCCAATGTTTTAACTCAGCACGGGATCATTCACGAGGGTACACGTGCGTGGCAACACGAGCACCAACCTATCCCAAACCTCCTAAAATCATGGGCCGCCGCCCAACAATGCCTCTGGCAAACCGTGTCCCGACCCCAAAAAGAGCCGCTCGGGACAATCCTGGTGAAAACCGATACACTACCCCCTTTCCCTTGCGTGAGAATGGTCATAGCGTTGACGATTCACACGGAAATTCCTTGTTCTAAGAGGCACCTGAACGAGCATGACGACGAAGGAAATCACAGTCAAAGGTGCTCGAGAGCATAATCTTCGCGACGTAAACCTCAGCCTGCCGCGAGGCCAGCTGATCTGTTTTTCAGGCGTTTCCGGGAGCGGAAAGTCTTCGCTAGCATTTGACACGCTGTATGCCGAGGGGCAACGGCGGTACGTCGAAAGTCTCAGCAACTACGCTCGGCAATTTATGGGCCAAATGCCCAAACCCGATGTCGATTTTGTCGGCGGGCTGAGTCCATCGATTTCAATCAGCCAGAAATCG
>CAXBHV010000643.1:0-4919 GCA_963974855.1 uncultured Rhodopirellula sp.
GCCGCAGCGACCTGTACCGTTGCCATCGGCAAACACAACGAAGCATGTCCTAATGGTTTGGCGCCCACGTCAAGCACGGCGGTGATGATGGCAGTGGGCGACGGGATCGCGATGCTTGCGAGTCGACTTCGCTCGTTCACGCCTCAGGATTTTGCCAAATTTCACCCTGGCGGTGCCTTGGGCCGCAAATTGGCGAAGGTGGACCAGATCATGCGAAGTCTGGATGCATGCCGGATCGCCACGTGCGACATCACCGTGCGTGAAGCGATGGTGCAAGCATCAAAAAATGGTCGCCGCACAGGCGCAGTGATGCTCGTCAACGAATCGAAACAGCTGGTCGGCATTTTTACCGACAGCGATTTAGCCCGAATTCTCGAAACGCGAAACGACGTCGCTTTGGACGAAAGCATCGCGAATCGCATGACAGTGAAACCCACCACAGCGGCGAGTGGCATGTTGCTACAAGACGCGATGGCGATCATGTCGCGTCGACGGATCAGCGAGCTTCCCGTTCTCGATGCCCAGAACCGCCCCATCGGATTGATCGACATCACCGATATCGCCGGCATGCTAGGCAGCCAGGACGAGCCCGCCATCTTGAGTTTCAAACAGTAACCCTTTATGCCCACCAAACTTTCAACCGACGCAGCGATCGCCGAGCCAATCACGTGCATCATTTCGGATGTCGACGGAGTGATGACCGATGGACGCATCGTTTACGACGACCATGGTGTCGAAACCAAGCGATTCCACGTGCGCGACGGCCTGGGGATCAAGTTGTGGATGAAATCGGGGTTTTCGTTTGCGATCTTGTCAGCACGACAAGGGAACGCGGTAAAAAAACGAGCCGCTGAACTCGGCATCGAACATGTCGCACAAGGTTTCGAAAAAAAGTGGCCTGCGGCGCAGACGCTTTTTGCTGCGATAGGGTGCAAACCAGATCAAGTTTGCTACATCGGCGACGACCTACCCGATATTGCCGTGATGAAACGAGTGGCGTTGGCAGTGTCGCCAGCCGATGCCGCCAGTGACGCCCGCGATGCAGCTCACTGGGTGATGCAGAAACAGGGGGGCGAGGGCGCTGTACGAGAACTGGTCGAACGATTGTTACGCGCAAAAGGAGTTTGGCAGGACCACCTCGATTTGCATTAAGCAGGTAGACAGAGTTTCTGGGATTGTTAGCCGTTTTGGCCAACGCTGTGAAGCATTTTTTGTAGCGGAACTCGTCAAGAGTTTCGGGGGGCACACACCATGGAACGAAAGTCTTGACGACTTCCGCTACGCTAAATTAGCACAAGCCCTATAAGAAAAAATGCTTCACAGCGTTTGCCAAAGCGGCTAAGGAGATTTCACTCAATTATTTCAACCCATTCCACATGACCGAAACTCTTGGCGAGTTTCGCTATCCAGAAACGAAGCGATAACGCCGTCGGCTCACAAAACACAACGATGCTGCGAAAATCATATCACTACATTTCCGCTCTACTCTTTTTAAGCGTGTTAGCTTTTGTCTATCACGTGTTGGTGGTTGCATGGCTGCGTCCTCCCGAGGTCGAACGGGTCGAACTCGCACCAGCTCGAGAATTCAAAGTAAGCGACACACTAGCGGACCTGTTTCCCGAGGGCGCGTGGCAGCGAGAAAAATGCAAACGGCTGCAAACCGCAGATGGCATGCTGTTGTTTCAAAATTGGGAACAAAGCAGTCCTGATCAATGGAAACTGTGGCCGATGACCGTCGTGATCGGTCGCGGAATGAAAGGTTCCAGCACTGAATCGCCGGTGGTGCTCGAAGCAAACGAAGGAGCCGAAATCAAGTTTACCGGTTCACTTGATGTGATGAGTGGCGGTGCGCCTCCGATCCAACGAGGGCGAATGATCGGTGTTGTCCAGATTCGCCGTTTGAATCCGACCACCCCCAGCCAATCACTTTACATTCGCACTGCAAATGTCGGCATCGACAACCAAAAAATCTGGACGACCGAAGCAATCCAGATGAATCTCGGCAAGGCCAAGATGATCGGTCGCGACTTGACCATCCACTTGGCCACAAATACGTCCTCGCCAATGGCGTCGAGCGGAAAAACCGCCGTCTTGGACCGTATGGAGCTGATCTATCTAGAAGAATTCCGAATGCCGCTTGAAAACGGCGGACTCTGGCCTGCGGCATCGGCAATCGAACCTGCCCAACCGGCCACCCCCGTGGATCCAACCTCGATGCTTTCGAGCGCACCGATTGGAAATACGGTCCAGGACGACGCCCCCGCAGAGATCCAACTCCAGTGTAGCGGGCGTCTTGAGTACGATTTTGCGATCGACCAGTTAATGCTCCGCGATTCCGTATCGCTGATTCATCAAATCGCGGGTGCGAAAACGGACCGTTTTGACTGTGACACTATCGAACTGACCTTTCGCGATCCCAGCAACAAATCGATTGTTCGCTCGAGTGCCCTCGATTGGCTGCACCGCATCAAGGCGACGGGTGCCCCGTTGGCTGCGAGACTGCCAAACTTGGACCTAGAAATCTACGCGGGTCAGATTGACATGCAAGCCAGTAAAGGGCTTGTCCGCGCCGACGGAATTCAGGGCATCGAGGTGCACCGTGCCGGAATTCACGCACGACTCGAAAGCATCGTCTATCAATTTGATCCGGCGTCGCCTGAAACACTTGGCGCGATCGATGCACGCGGTATCGGCATTGTTACCGTCGATGCTGCGAACCTACCTGTCCGGCGGATGCAGTGGAGCGAAGGATTCAAAATGCAACCGCTGGGTCCGATCACGAAAGATTCCATCGACAGCAAAGTCGGTTTCTGGATCGATGGTGACGTTAAAACATCACTCGTCGATGGTGGCGAATTCCAAGCGAATTCGGTGGAAGGAATCTTAAAACCGAATCCCAATAAAACAGATAGCGACGCTGGCAATCGGCTGCTTCCCGAGCAAATCGCGGCACTGGGTAACGTTCATTTGGATACCTCCTCGATCCAGGCTGACACGGATCAATTGCGATTGTTCTTTGTTGAACCTGAGCCGACGGCGACCGGAATGATCGAAGGCAATCAAACCGAATCGCCCAACTCGATTCGCCAATTAGTCACCCAACCCGAACCTGGCACTACTGCGACGACGGTCCCCGTGGCACGATCGCGTCCGACGGTCCAAGGCAACGCGATTACCGCTAAACTTGTACTCAGCGACGGCGGCATCCACGCTCAGGACCTGAGCGTGGTGGGCTCTGTCAATCTCACCCACACCGTCCAATTGGGCGGACAACCGATGCTCGCGAAGTTGACGGGCGAGCAATTGCGTTTGATCGACGGCGGTGGCGAAGACGTGCTGCAACTCGGCAGCGGCGTGGGGGCTCCGGCCCGATTTGAACTTGGCGATGGTTATTTCATCGGTCCTTTGATTCAAATCCGTCCCAGCGATAACATCATTTGGATCAACGAGGCGGGTGAGTTTCGCATTCCGTCACAAGCATTGCCGAGCAGTTTGACCAGCGACATGGGCGGCGAAGACGTCCCGGCAAACCGCACCGCCAAAGACGAATCTGAATCCAAGCTTACATGGACCGAACCTCCGCTATGCCGATGGCAAGGCGAAATGGTTTTTGACGGCAAGACGGCAACGCTAACTGACGGCGTCGAGATCACGGCATCGCTTATCAATGGTCGCGAGCCTTGGGATGTACATGTCGTTGGCGACCGTATGGAGATCATCTTGCACGACGGCGTGCAAGTCCGTGATCTACAGACAATGAAGACAGCCACAGTTCAACGCATCGATTTATTGCAAAGTGATGCACGGCCACTGATGATTTCGGCGGTACAACGTGCCCCCGATGGGTTGACCGAATCGAAACATCGACTGCATGCTGAAAAGTTGACGTTGGTTCCCACCGGCGGCGGAAAACTTTACGGTTCCGGCCCGGGTTGGTATCGATGTTGGACACGTGGCGATCAAGGCAGTTTAAAGTCGGGCGGCGGTGCAAAGCCAAAAATCGACCGAAATCAATTGACCGGCATCCATTTGATATTTCATGACACGATGCAAGGGGACATGCTCAATAAGTCACTTGACTTCATGCGTGGGGTTCGCGTCGGCGTCCGTGACGTTGCAACATGGGACGATACGTTTGATGCTCAGACGATGGACGCCTTGTCCGCTGGTCAATCGACACTCGATTGCGACCATCTTCGACTTGGCATCTCACCCGAAGCGGCAGCGATGCCGTCAATCGCAGGAATGCCCACCCCGTGGGAAACCGAAGCGGCAGGCGGCGTGATCTTTCGGACACGAAATGAGCGTGGCTTGTTTGAATGCAGTGCGACGCGAGCGGCATATTCCGCGGCGAAAGACTTGTTCACGATGCACGGTGCCCCCAATCGTCCAGCGTTGTTTCGGCAACAGCTTCCTGATGGACAACCCGGGCCGGAAGGCGCGGTGAAATCAATGTCGTTGAAATTGAAGGCGATGGAAGTGGAAAATCTACAGCCAGAACGATTCAGCATCCCGGCACCTCCCCGAATGGCCGTCCAAAAATAGGCTGACAGTTCGTCGCTGATCGCTCCGCAATCATGGCGTTGGATCGCTCGGGTCGTGCGATTTATCAAATGAAGAATTTGGTTGTAGCGGAAGTCGTCAAGACTTTCGTTTACGGGGATGACCGAAATACGGGGATGACCGAAACTCTTGACGAGTTCCGCTACCGTCAGTAATCGAATCGCATGTCCCGAGCGATCCACGACGATAGAAAACCAAATTTCTTCCCTTTCGGTCGTCGACTCGTTTTTGTTATTCCCAAAAACGTGAACTCAATTTCTTCCTCGACCGGAAAAAAACAAATGCGTCCAATTTCGCGTCTATCGCTAATCGTCGGCGTTTGTTGCTGTTCCTTTTTCATGAACGCATCGCACGCC
>CAXBHV010000644.1:0-4906 GCA_963974855.1 uncultured Rhodopirellula sp.
GATGGCGGTCGTGTCGCCCCGAAAACGCAAGGTTGACACACGCATATTCGACTGACCATCAACAAATCTACAGTTGTCGGATTTCAGGGCAGCCACGACCTGAATGACCGCCTGCTTGGGGTAACCAAGAGTGAAGGGAATTCGGCAATCGGAACCAATCTGCACCAGTATGCCGAAAGCAGAATTCGCCGTCACGGCGAGAAGGATCGCGGTGACGATGGCGATGAAAGGGGATCTAATTCGTGACATCCGTGTACTCCTTTAAGTGCATGCTTGTAATTGCTCAAGCGGAGGCAACGCGGTCAGAAACGATTCCCACTTGTAGTGCGCAAGAACAGTACCCGTGACTAATTACGGACAGTTGAGTTTCCAGTTGAATAATCACGCAAGCCGTTTTTCGGTCACGCGATGGTTACCCGCGATTTTCGGAGATCACCAGAACCGCCACCAAGGCCGGACAGGCTCCAATATCTCGAATGGTTCGCGTTCGGTCCAGGGTCCGTCTTCGTCATGTCGATATCCCGTCAGTAACCGAGCGGCCATAACGGGAATGTCAAAAATGTAGTCGCAGTCGTCTACAGCTTTTTGTTGTTCAATTAGATCGTCAGCGATTTCGCGGTATCCATGGGGCAAATCCCCGGTTTCCGACAGGTGATCCGATGATAGTTCGGAATTGTGTTCCACATCCCAGACGGTCTTGCCATCTCGCCAGTGCGACGCACCACTCACCATCACATGTTCTTCGACGAATGCAGTAACAAGTTCGCCCCCAAGAGAAAGCTGGTGAAGGTCTTGCCCCTCCGCCCAATCGCATCGGTTTGCAACGATCAGATACCATCCGTTTGGTAAAACGGCGTCAGACAACGTGAATTCTGCGAAGTCAGATCGCTGGCCAGTGGTCCGGACGTTGAAGCGAGAGCGTGCTGCGCTCTGCGGCAAAGTGACTGCAATCCAAGACGTCGAATAGCCCATTAGCGTTGCGAATCTTCAGTCGGGTAACGTTGGTGGTCACACGGCGGCGAGCGGCGACGTTGCGTTCAGCAAAAATGTTACATCGCTCGTGGGCATCACATGGTTCCCGCGGTTTGTGTGCGTAGCACGCGATTCGCCAGTCGGACCGTCTCATCGAACCTTTAGGTTACCGACCGAAGTGCGACCGAGCAACCGAATGGGAACTTGCCAATCGACCGCGCATCGACGGGCAACAATAACGGCGGGATTCACGGGGACGGAGGAGTTAATGTTGAATCCTGAACCGACTGCGCCGAGCCCTCCCGTCCACCGTATGGTGCGGCTACGTTAGTGCGGCAACGCCATGTTTGATTTGTGTACTGTAACTTTTGGACGATAGTGGAAGCCATCGTTGGCCACCATTGGTTTGTGGATCCCCAAGTCTTTGGGAACTGCGACAATTCCGTCGAACGTCCCCCATTCATGCGCGTCGAAATCGAACAAGTCACCATCATTCGGTTTCGTCACTTCGACGGCGGCACGCTCAAACGGAACAACAAATGGTCGTTTCAACGGCGTACCGTTGACAGCTCGTATTTCGAGCAACGTCTTGCCAACATCCGCACGGCGTCGTGCCCGATCCCCATCGACACAAATTCCGGTGATTCGCACGACAGTTCCGAGCGGGTATCCCAAATGGCCGATAACCTTGACCGCTGCAAATTGTTTGACAGACACAGGTTTTTGCGAACTCTTTTCTTCGGCTGACATAGTCGAGGAGTCGCTGAAAAAAAGCCCAATCGCAACTGCCATTGCCGTCACGAGTGTCGCCCATCTAATTACTCTCATTATTGGGTCTCAGTAGCAGAACGTTGCCCCTCACCGGACAGGAAAGGTTGATTGTCAATTTGAGCAAAGCCGCCAAAATCAACGGGTGCTACGGACCATGCCGATGCGACTTGCATGACGTGATCTTCGGACGGCCAGTCCGCGGCGTCAAGCTCTTCTTCAGAAGGATCGTCAGACCAATCCACAAAATCAAATCCGAGTGCATCCTCGCCTTCGTCGAACCCGGTGTCCCAAAATGTCACGCCGGCTTCACCAAGATGGCCGAATCCCCGTGTTAATGAACCGTCACGAGCACGACCCCACACGTGGTATTCAACAACGCGATGCGTCGCGAACACTTGGGCGTCCGAAAATTCATGACTGAGAATCTCCAGTCGAGTTTCAACTTCCGTTGCGGCGTCTTCGGACTGCGGCGGTAGACGGGTGCCGCAAATAAGAATCCATCCATTGACGGGTGGCGTGAGGAACACGCCCCCATCGTAAGCGAGTGCAACGCGGAGGCAGCGTGAAGTTCCAGAAAACTGGCGACCCATTGAAGATCATCCGATCGCACAGTCCACCATGCCATTTTGTATCCGAAGGGAACCGGCACGTCTGAGGAAGCGTCAATCGCGGATCGCGACGGAAGTCCACCGCTGGATCGCGGTTTGCGTTTAAATGGCCACAACATATTTCAATCGAATAACGGCGGTCGTCTCGGGCACGGACGGTTGATTTCTCATTGCCAAAAACCTCGTGAGCCACCTTTCGGGCGAGTCGAACGGTGGCTCTCAAATGTTAGGATACGCTTTGCGTCCACGGTTTGCCACCGATTTCTCTTTGGGGTGTCACTGTATTTGATCCCTGTCCGATTGCGCACAGTCCGATAGTGCACAGTCCAACGAATCACCGAACACTCTCGCAACCGCCGTGATGACTGACACAAGACGCCGCCGGCGCATCCCGCTGCAAGTCGTCACTTCTCACCTGAGATCAGTTCGCATTTTTCAATCGCGTTCATGTTCACAACACGAGCAATCCGATTCGCGGAAATACGCGTGATTCGTGGCCAATAGTGCACCCAAGCGTTTTCCCGCGAATCACGCCAATCGTCGCGAAGGAGCGCCGCATGATGAAATTGTAAAGAGGCCAAACGCAGCGTGACCAACAGCTCGGACTAGCCACGATAGCGGCGACAGCATCCCAGTTCTCTAGTCCCCCCGGTAAAACATTTGGTAGGAAAATGGAGGTAGGAAGATATGGCATTAGGCATCATGTTTTTCCAATTTTTCTGTCGCATCAATCTTGCTGTCTGCCATCCGCCATTGCCTGGCGCGTGCGAACACAACGAATCCGTCTGTACTGGGCGCCCCGGCTAGCACCTCCTTGCTCCTTGTCTTGCTTTCACCCACTAGTCATCAAGACCTTGCCAGTCCGCGCGTGAATGTCATGGTTCTGTGGCCGGGGCCATCGCCGATGGAGAAGTAATGGATTCCGATTCTGCCAGAGATCTGCGGAAGTCGAGTTTACTAATTCGGAGCGTGAGGAGAGGTCTCCTTTCTCATTTCACAAATGCGACTCAGAAGCTACAGCTGAGGTTTACTCGCCAATGCGTAGTCCTTCGCTTCGGTGTCCAATTCAAACATCACCCCCGTTGATGTTGGCTTGGACCGTATGTCGCTCAGAGTCAAAACCCGATTCCCGTCTGAACGTTCAACGACGATCCGCGCTTGGTCAAGAGTACCAGGGAAGGAATAGCAGCTAAACCTGCCCTCATCGTCGGTTAGCTCTGGAGCCGAACGCGGAAAAAGTTGATCAATTTGAGTCTTTCGCGAATAGATCGTAACAAACGCCTTGGCAAGCGGCCGTCCGTTGACTTGAACGCGGCCGGTGACTTTGATCGCCCTTGCCATTTTTAAGGTGATCTGGGTATCACCATCCGGTTCAGGAGCGAGGATTCGGTAAGCCGAACGAAAACGGCGACAGCGATCGTTTAGCTCCCGATCGAACGCCTCCCGTGCCAGTGAGTCATTCGGAGCATTGTCGCACAGCTTCATCGCTTCTTCGGACGTTAACTCGACACGGTGCGCATAGAGCCCGGCCAGCGTCCACGAAACGTCGTGCAGGGCCATTTCACACCGGCCATTCACATCCGTTGTCTGCGGCGGTGATAGTTCCATCGGCACTGGATAGTCCTTTCCCTCTTGCCGAATGATTTTCAGATAGCGAGCCTCCACCGTTGCCCCTTCGACCGGCTCGCCATGTTCATCCACCACCCGTACCGGAATGTGGACTGAATCGTCTGCGAAAACACCTATCGGAATCGCAAGGAAAAGGGCCGACGTAATGATTAAGATCGCCTGAAAACGCATGAGAATTTCTCCAAAAGCGATTCGAATGCTATACCTGCCGCTCATCCACAGAACGTTGGCCGTCACCGAAGACTTGCAAGCCGATCTGAGCGGTGACCACTGCCGTTTGCGTCAACATCGCATGTTTCTGGCTTGTTGCATCAAATGTTGACTTGGCAAATTGACCTGACTGCCCATCAGCATACCACCAATTCACCGACCGCCCAACTCTTTGGCCCCCCAAGTCGTCACCTCTCACCTGAGATCAGTTCGCATTCTTCAATCACGCTCATGTTCACAACACGAGCACTCCGATTCGCGGAAATTCGCGTGATTCGTGGCCAATAGTGCACCCAAACGCTTGCCCGCGAATCACGCCAATCATCGCGAATGAGCGCCGCATGACCGATCTTAAAAAGGGACAAATGCACCGCGACCAACAGCTCGAACGAGCCGTGTTAGCGGCGGCAGCATTTAGCCCCATGCGTAAGCGTGGGGTTTCAGATACGTCGACACCACCATAGCCGCGACAGCGGCGGCAGCGATCGATGTACTGTTTAACAGACGACGCGAATTGGTGACCAGGATTCCCAATACAACTCTCGGTCCCCTAATGCTAATCAGGTCGGCAGGAATCATTGGGTGAAATCCCGTTAGCCGTTTGGGCGCTAGCCTGGTCCGCTAAAACGTTGCTATTGACGTGATTTTTGGTTGCGCTGGCTTTCTGCCACCTCTCCACCAACTTCGTTGGGGGAGAGGTCCAGCGGAGCCTTCAG
>CAXBHV010000645.1:0-4895 GCA_963974855.1 uncultured Rhodopirellula sp.
GGTTGCGAAAGCTTGGCAATCGTTTTATCGATCTGCTGCGATGCCTTGCGGAAAGCCTGTTGCGATTCCGCGGCATCGCTGACGCCGCGGCAATCGGCCAGCGAGACAACCGTGATCGTCTTGTCGACGTGATCAAACACGCACAACGTGTGATAGAAGGCAAAATCGAGATCCGGCAGTTGGCGGTCATCCAATGGCGAATTGGGAAGATTTTCGACGTAGCGGACAACATCGTAGCCGGCGTACCCGATCGCCCCGCCCACGAATGGGGGTAGCCCCGCGACATCGGCGACTCGGTATTTCACGTGCGAGCGAAAGGTTTCCAGCGGGTCGGCCGACTCAAGTTCCTCGGTTTTGCCGCCAGCTGTCTCGGCGTTCCCACCAAGATTCGAAATCGTGACTTGGTTGCCGCGTGCGACGAATCGCTTAATCGGGTCGGCGGCCAGAAAACTGTAGCGGCCGACTTTCTCACCGCCGATCACACTTTCAAACAGACAAGCGGGGCCGCCGTCGTCCAATAGCCGAAACGCGGTCACTGGGGTTAACGAGTCGCTGAGTAAACGCCGATACACCGGAACAAAGTCATGGTGGATCGAGAGTTGGTCGAAGTCGGCAGATTCAGGTGTTAACATCGAGGTCGACGGGCTCTGAGAAGGAATCGGGCTCTAGTAGATTGGGCTTCGACGCAGTGGTCGGCTTTGCGGCAGTCTATGACAAAGGAAACGGCAAACAGGTTCTGTTCGCGACATCGACGCGTCAAAGTCGTTACGTTGACACCGATGGGGGCGGCGATAGAATCCCTTTGGCGTCCAATACTTAGGAAAACACACACTTTAGCGGCAGTCACGGCAGCTAGGAATGACACGATGAAATGCCAGTATTGCGAAAAGCCCGCCACGTTCCATATCACTGAGTTGACGGAACCGTCAGGTCCCAAGATTATGCATCTTTGTGAGGAACACGCTCGCGGCTTTTTGCAAAAAGAATCCGACAGTCCCGTGGCCTCGGTCACCAACGCGCTTGCGAAGCAGCTGCAGTTAGGACAATCCAAAAAAGAATTGGCCGAATTGGACCAAAAAGAGTGTCCGGTGTGTGGCATCAGTTTTTTCGAGTTCCGTAACACCGGGCGGCTCGGATGTCCCTACGATTACAGCTTTTTTGAGTCCGACTTGGTCCCCCTGCTGAGGAATATCCACGACGCGGTCGAGCACGTCGGCAAGCGACCTCGGCGACTGGCTGCCTCGGCCGATTCACAAGCCGAAATGATCCAGCTGCGACGTGAGATGGAAGAGGCGGTCGAGCTCGAAGATTACGAGCGTGCTTCCGAAATCCGAGATGAACTAAAACGAATGGAACGCGAACTGAGCATCCCCGCGTCGGATGACGACGATGCAAGTTCGAGTGAAGGTGAGAATCAGTCGTGAATCAAGAAACGGACTTTACTAACCTCGCGAAAAGTTCCGGAGAGTGGCTGCGCGGTACCGGGCCTGAATCCGACATCGTGATCAGCAGCCGAATTCGCTTGGCTCGAAATCTCGCCGACTTTCCCTTCATTCGTCGCTGTAGTGATGAAGATCGTGACAGCATCGAACGGACCGTGCGCGCCCGGATGGAGGCGATGGAAGACTGGAAAGACATTCGCTATATCGATATCGAAGAGCTTTCCGAGGTCGATCGTCAATTCTTGGTCGAGCGTCAACTGATCAGCCGCGAGATCGCTGATGCGGATGGTTCGCGAGCGGTCGCCGTTGATCCAGGCGAGCAGTACAGCGTGATGATCAACGAAGAGGATCATCTGCGAATCCAAGTGATGCAAAGTGGATTGGATCTGCAAGCCGCCTGGGCCCGAATCGACGCCTTGGATGACAAGCTCGAAGGCTCGATTCTGTACGCGTTTCACGAAAAGTACGGGTATTTGACTGCCTGTCCCACCAATGTGGGGACGGGGCTTCGTGTTAGCGTGATGCTACATTTGCCCGCTCTAGTGATCACGCGGCAGATTGAAAAAGTCTTTCGCAGCATGCAGCGAATCAACGTCACCGTCCGCGGACTGTACGGAGAGGGATCGCAATATTCGGGCGATTTTTACCAGGTCAGCAACCAGGTCACGCTCGGTCACAGCGAAAAGTCGCTGTTGGCGCTGGTCGGCGACGAAGTTGTGCCGCAGATCATTCAGTACGAACGAAAAGCACGTGCGTTTTTGATCGAGCAAAACCAGCAAGACCTACATGACGACGTCAGTCGGGCAATGGGCATCCTGAGCACGGCGAAAAAGATCAGCAGCGAAGAAACGATGCACTACCTTTCCAAGGTGCGAATGGGAGTCAATCTTGGCTTGATCAGCAACGTCGAAGTGGCCACGATCAACAAGCTGTTTATTCATACTCAGCCGGCTCATTTGCAGAAATTGCACGGCCGCGTCCTCGGCTCGTCTGATCGAAACGTCCAGCGTGCCACTTACCTGCAACGTCATCTGACGGGCCGCCAAGGTGAAGGCGAATTGAATTAGAAAGTTGTTGATCGCTCGGCGATCAAAACGAGGGGCTGCGAGGCAGCGCAGGACCTTTTCCCCACCGCTGCTTTGCCACGGATGTCGAAGACGGTAGGAATGGGGGGATTGTCTCTTTCTAATTTCGGGGGTTGGCAGCAACAGAGTTCGTTTGGCTCGCCTCAAAGGCTTACTTGAGAGGGGTTACGCGGGCACTCGATCCCTTCTTGCTGACGAAATCGCACGGTTTGGCATATTCTTTTGGTTCAGGATGATAAACTAGGGTGCAGATAGTGCCATCGTCCCTCCGTTTAGCTCTGCGGAGCAGCGAGCGGGAAGCGGCGCAGAGTAAACCTCGATTTTCACGAAAGTTGGCGGCGTGGGCGAAGAGCCTGAACTGATTGACCGAGCACTCCAGGGCGATCGTGCTGCGTTTACCCGGTTGGTTGAGGTCAACCAGGATCGCTTGTTCGCGTCCATGCTACAGGTCACTGGTTCCCCCGACGAAGCTGAAGAAGTCGTCCAAGAGGCGTTTATCCGAGCTTTTGTGAAGCTCGATACGTTTCAGCGTAACAGCCAATTTTTTACCTGGCTGTACCGCATCGCTTTCAACAGTGCCCTTTCGCGTCGGCGAAAAAAGCGAGCTCGTATCTCGTTGGACCAATTTCGCGAGAAAAATGGACTCGAAGTCGTCGATCAATCCAGTGGAGTCGACGAACCGATGCTGCAGCGGGAGCGGATCGCCATGGTTCGTACCGCGATGGAGCGATTGACCGACGAGCATCGTTCCATTCTGGTCTTGCGAGAGATGGAGGAGCGGTCTTATGAAACGATCGCAGAGATCCTGGAGATCTCGATCGGGACAGTGCGAAGTCGGTTGAGTCGAGCGAGACACCAATTAAAGCTCGCGTTGGAAGTCTTGCACCGTGCCGAAGAGTCTAGTTCTGAGTGATTTCTTTCCTTCACTTCTTCGCCATCCGATGTCGACACCCCAGTTTGACGCTTCAAGTAACCCCGGTGATTTAAGGCGTACCGCTGATGCTTCGAAAAAGGAAGCTTCCGGCTATCGATATCGCCCTTTTCTAGGGATCACGTTTCTTTGCTGCCAAATCTACGGCCGGATTTACCAAAATTCCGAGTGCACCGCCTATGTCGGGCATTGCCCTCGCTGTGCAAAACGCGTCAACGTCAAGATTGGCCCCGGCGGCTCGTCGACTCGTTTCTTCAGCGCCGGCTGAGGATCGATTCGAATCCTGGTCGGCGAGATTCGGATGCAGCAAGGCTCCGAGCTACACGATAAACTGGTACCCTTGGTGGGTGGTTTGTGGGTGCATGCTCGCCGTTGCCCTTCCGCTCGCCGCTACGGTTTCCCACCTGCCAGCAACGTCCCTCCGAGGCAACTCGTTCATGCGTTTCTATCGAATTCTGTCGCGTTTGCGATCGTCAAAGGCAATGTCAAGATGTCTGGGCCCGCTGCTTGCCACCGGCTTGCTTGGGCTGACGATTGGCGGCTCCGATGTAAACGCAGAAGAAACAAGGTTGGCTGCGGACCGTTTCTTTCCGCAACATGATTTCGGTCGCCAGCTCGCCGACGATCCGGCTTCCGGCTTTGCGAGCCCATGGCAGTTGTCACAGTTGCGACCGCCAAGATTTGCCGACTCTGGCGATCGCATGCTCCCCTCCGATGCATCGCCACCCAACGTGATGATTGGCGGAACGAACGACCGAAATAATCCGTTGCGTCGCGAGCTGAGCCAAACGTTCGCCGAAGATGAATTGTTCGTGGGGTTTCGATTTCTGTACGAACCGTCGGGCACCGAAGGGCGCTCCGAAGCCAGCGACCCCGAATTCTTTGTGCTTTGGCTCGACCGCACCCAAGGCAGTGATCAGGCCGTTCATAGCACAGGGATCCCAAATATCGGCATCCATATGGCGGACCGGGGGCTCAGTCGCGGAAAGAATGTGTTCATGGTGCGATTTGGATCGAAGCAAACCGCTTGGAGCCGCACGGAAATGGTTCCCGGCAAGACGTATCACGTCATCGCCAGGATCGCCAAACAGAAATCCGGCGCTCGCAACGCTTATAGTCAGATTCAGTTGTGGGTCGATCCGCAAGCGGACGACGCCGATCAGCCGCTGCTGTCGCTGAGCGAACAGGATGGCATCCACCAAGTTCGCTGGGTCGGTTTTTCCACGGGCGTCAAAACGGAGCGTGAGGATCAAATTCGTGTGGACGACTTGGTCCTGTCACGCTCCTGGCAAGACGCGTTTTCATTCCTCGATTCGTCAGGGGATCCGACGTCGAAGTCCGCTGTCCCAGCAAAGCCTGCGGTCAGCTGGGACCAGCCGATCGACTTCACTGCCGACATTTATCCGATATTGCGAGATCGTTGTTTCGATTGTCACG
>CAXBHV010000646.1:0-4895 GCA_963974855.1 uncultured Rhodopirellula sp.
TTTGCGTGTTGGCATGCCTCGTTTGTATCGACATCTGCAGCGAGTTGGCGACGAGCGATCGGTGTTAGCGCGTTGGGGGCGATCGGTTAACACCGACGAGTTGGCAAACCAAGACATCGTGGCTGTCGAAATTCTTTCGCTGCTCGGCGAGGTCACCGGCGTGCCGATGCGGCCGCCTGGGTTTCACGCGGGCATCCAGCACACGTACGGATATTTGCTGAGCCGGATCGAAACGCCGTATGGCTTCAAGCGAGACCGCTGGATCCAATCAACGATCGAAGACGGATTCGGTCTGCCGCCTGTGAAAATCGTCGGCAGCATGGCCAATCTCAACTTCAGCGAAATTGTCGATGTGAAAGGGCATCGTATCGAAGAGTCGCTGCAGCTCCGCAGTGATTCCAGCAAACGACATCGCAACGTGCAGTTGCGGACTGATCTGTTTCCCTTTCCGCGATCAACCGGCGACCCCCGAAATCGTTGTCTCTTGGTTTATTCGATTGGCGAGGGAACCAAGCCGGCAAAGCTGATCACGACATTTCCAGTCGGGCAAGCAACGATGGACGAGTTGACAGATCCGTCGAAAATCGGCAAACGCCAGCTGATTCGGCTTCGGTTTAATGCGTACTTGGATGGTTTTCCCGCGGGCGGAATTCGCGGCGAGCGTCGTCTACGTGAACTCGATCCCGATGCGGTAAGGTAAGGTGGGAGGCCGAAGACATTCGGTGTCCCTTGATTGACGGTTTGGACGTTGGCGGCGTGTTGATTGAGTCGAAATGTAAATTGGAATTGTGAGCCGTGGGCCGTAAGACACCGGGTAAGTTGCGGGACCCGGCCGCATACGCGTCACGGCTCACTAAACCAGTAAACCGCTAATTTTTCAGGTTCCGGCGCCATCGATGACGGTGCATTGTGCCCGTGTTGTTCATGCTGATGTTAGAAAACCTACTTGGCGACGCGTCAGCAAATTGTTTCCCAACTATACGAGAGTCGAATCCATGTCCGAACCGTTGAGCGGGACTGCCAACGAAAACCACGCCGCCGCGTCTGAGGCCGCTGGCGTATCCAGCCCGGTCGTTTCGACGCGACCACGCCTGGACGACGACACCCAGAATGCGCTCGAAGCCGAGAATCTGATCGAAACCTACCAGATCATTGGCGAGTGGATTCGATTCGCCGATGCCAAAGCGGCTGCGGTGCTGGCGGTCAACGGAGCGTTGTGTGGCGTATTGGTGCCGACGATTCACGAATACATTCGCACGGACCAATCGCATCCGACGGTCTGGTGGACCTCGCTGGTTTCCGCGACGTTTTTGTTTTGGTTGATCTCGATGATTTGGTCATGTGTGCTGGCGTTTAGCTGCATTTTGCCGTTTCGTTACCAAGGCAAACATCCGTCGATTGGTCGCGCCAACCACTTTCATCCCGCGGCCATTTCGGCGCACTACACGATCGAACAAACCGAGCAGTTTGCGGACGAGATGGAACGGATTGGAATGAGTGGATTGAAACGTGAAATCGCGATTTGCATGATGCTCGACTCGCATGTTTCGAATTCGAAATATGGTTTCATTTCGCGGTCTATTCGAATGTTGGCACTCAGTGCAATTTTAGGACTGATGTATTTGATCGTAACTCAGTTTTGAAATCGATTTGATGAATAGCGAAGACATTGATGATAAGCCGCCGCCAGTGAGCGGCTGGCTACAGAACGGTTTCCATCGATTCCTGGCAAAGTATCTGCGTCGTCATTTCCATTCGATCGCAATGACGCGAGACTCGCTTCCACGTGTCCATGTGCCGGCAGATCAACCGTTGTTGGTTTTGGCGAATCATCCGTCTTGGTGGGATCCCCTGACGGCACATTTTTTGAATCAACGGTTATTTCCACAGCGTCAGTTCTACGCGCCGATCGACGCTGCCGCGCTGCAGCAGTACCGCGTGTTTGCAAAGCTCGGTTTTTATGGCGTCCAAATGAATTCGATCGCCGGAGCAGCGGCGTTCTTGAAACAGAGCAAGTCCGTGTTGACGAGTGAATCGACGTCGCTGTGGTTGACGCCCGAGGGACGATTCGCTGACGCGCGAGACCACTCGGCCGAATTGATGCCGGGGATGGCCCATCTATGCAGTCGTATGCAACGCGGTTGGGTTTTGCCATTTGCAATCGAGTACGTATTTTGGGAAGAGCGATTGCCCGAGTGTTTGTGCAGAATCGGGGAACCGGTAAATGTGGCTGAGCACCCAAACGTGTCCAAAGCAGATTGGCAAGCGATGTTGACGGATCGAATGCGTGCAAATCAAACGTTGCTCGGCGAGTTTGCGATCGCGAGAGACTCCGACGCGTTCGAAAACGTGTTAGCGGGTGTTCGTGGTGCGGGATTCGTTTACGACTCGATGCGTCGGTTGAAAGCTTTGGCGACCGGAGGGCGATTCCAGGCATCCCACGGGAAAAAGCTGCAATGACGATATTGTCGCTGATTGTTCTCGTGTTGGCACTTTTGCCCGCAGTGATGTTTTTACGTAATTTGCCGCTGTTTCGTTTGCGTGAAAGCCAATCGTTGGCTGATGATGGGGCGTCCGCGGATGCAACAACCCGTGCAGCGAATACTCGTCCTGTTGCTGTCTCGGTCCTCATTCCTGCTCGCAACGAAGCGGACTCGATCGCGGCATGTGTTCAAGCGGCGTTAGCGAGCACCAACGTCGACGTCGAAGTCTTGGTGCTTGATGACGATTCGGACGACGCAACAGTATCCATCGTGTCCGGCCTCGCTCAGATCGATAAACGGGTGCGATGCATTAGCGGCGCTCCGCTGCCGGACGGTTGGAACGGAAAACAGCATGCTTGTTGGCAATTAGCCTCTGCGGCGAAACATCCCCGCTTGCTGTTTCTCGATGCCGACGTGCGTCTGGAGCCTTATGCGATTGAGGTTCTCGTTGACCGGCAAAACACGCACGCGATTGCACTGCTGAGTGCCTTCCCGCAGCAAGAAACCGAATCGTTTCTTGAGAAATTGCTGATTCCGATGATGCACTACATCCTGCTGGGCTTTTTGCCGATGGCGCGGATGCGAGCGAGTTGCAGCCCCGCATACGCGGCAGGTTGTGGCCAGTTGTTTCTAACGCTCCACAGCGATTACGTTACAGCTGGGACTCATCAAGCGATCAAATCGTCGCGCCACGATGGCGTCAAGTTGCCACGCGTCTACCGGCAATCCGGGATGATGACCGATGTCGTAGACGGCACCACTTTGGCTCGATGCCGGATGTATCGCGACGGTGGGGAGGTGATTCGAGGGTTGCTGAAAAACGCGACGGAAGGAATCGCAAACCCAAAAGTGATTGGTCTGTTTACGGTTCTGATAATCGGCGCGAGTGTCTTGCCGGTCGTGGTGTTTCTGATCGCCGTCCTGACGCATTCATCGATGGCAATGTGGGTCGGTGGGGTCGCCGTCGTAATTTCGCATTTGCCTCGAGCCATAGCGGCTTTCTCTTTTCGCCAACCGATTATCGGAGTCGTACTGCACAGCGTCGCAGCAACGCTGTTTATTGGGCTGCAATGGAGTGCGTTGGCCATGTCGTTGGTCGGGAAACAGGTGCGTTGGCGAGGACGATTGTAGGCGAGGAAAATTGTCGACAAACCGGACGATTTGCTTGTTTTGTCGCCACCTACCCCTCTTTTGCCATGAACTTGAGCGGAATGGTCTGGCGTTGGTACTTTAATTTTGATTACGTTCGCATCAATGGTCCGAGATCTTCTCGGGTTGAATGGAATCAATCGCCCATTTTGTTGGTCGCATGAAGCGTCCGAGTCTTGGAGAATCGTCGTGCAAACGCTGAAAACCGCGGCAATTATCGTCCTGTTGATGACGGTGATGTACACAGCGTACATGTCACTAACCACACCGCCTGATTCGTTGCCACCCGAAGTTGAACGCATCGTGATGGACGAGGGAGGCCTCGACATCGAAAATGGGTTGCCCGAATCGCTTGGCGAAATGGGAATCAGCAGCGGAGTGCCCGAGACGACTGCTGTTGCAAGCAACTCGGCTCCCACGTTCGGCCAATCTTTCAACGACTTGCCAGCGGGCTCGTCAAACAGCTCCTTTACAAACAACGATGGAGTGCAGCCCAGTGGCGTTTCCATCCAATTGTCCGACTCAAGCAGCAGCGATGGACTGACCGTCCATCAGCCTAGCGATGATACCCCTGCGTACATGGACCTCGGAGTATCCGGCGGAACCCCGGCCAGTCTCGCGTCAGCCAGCAATTTGTCTTCCGCGACTCCGGCTGAATACGGAGCGACCGATATGACTTTTGATATGCCCGACCCAACTTCGGATGAGAACAAGCTTCCCGAAGATGGTTCGGTAGCGTTCAATCCGGAGGGCGTTCCCGGCACGGCACTTTCCGAATTGTCCGAAGGTGCTTACCAGTCGCCCGATGCCGGCAGTGAGCAAGTCGCGACGGTTAGCGGCATGTTGGATCCAACGAAAAACAATGCTGGACTAGCGAACGCCCTTAAATTGGCGGACGAGCAATACAGTGCAGACCAACGCAAAGAGGCTCTTGAAACCCTCAGTTTGTTCTATCACACTCCGAATTTGCCTGTGTCCCAGAGGGAAGATTTGGTCAACCGACTCGATCCATTAGCGGCTGAGGTGATCTACTCGAAGCGGCATCTACTCGAACAACCACACCGGGTCGGGCACCACGAAACGCTGATGCAGATTGCGGTCAAGTACGAGGTGCCTTGGCAATTGTTGGCTAACATCAACGGAATCGAAGATCCAATCACCGTACTGCCTGGCACGGAATTGAAAGTGGTGCGAGGCCCATTCCGAGCCGACGTTGATCTGACGCGACAAGAAATGACGTTATTCTTGGGCGATTTGTACGCG